>NZ_JAJLOZ010000048.1:0-35673 GCF_025548615.1 Arthrobacter sp. A2-55
GGTCAGGGCATCCAGGGTGTCCCGGCGGTGGGCGGCCAGCTCCGTGGCCTGGTTCGCAAGCAGCCGCGCACTGGACTCGGGAATGTGCAGGCTCGCCCCGATCTCGGCCACGGCCGCGGATTCGGCAATCCCGCCCTGCCACGCATCCAGGGCCAGGGCGGCGGCCTCCACGGCGGCCGCACCCAGGTGCCGGGCCACCAGGGCCGCCTTCACCGCCGCGAGCCCCGATTCCAGGACCCGCAGCTGCTCCAGGGCCGCGGCCGTGCCCGCCTGCACGGCCCGGGCGGTGGAGGCCCGGGAGGCCGGTTCCGGGTCGGGGACCGGGTACGGGATGAACGCCGGCAACCCGGCCAGGGAGGCGCTGCCGGGGCCAAACGGTTCAACGACGGGCAGGGACACGGCGGCCAGCACCGCCGCCACATCCTGTGCGGCGGACGACTCCCCGTTCCCGGGGCCAGGCACCAACCCGTCCATGAACCCACACTACCCGCACCGTAACCGAAACGCAATAGTTCCTAGGACAAATATTCTATATCCCCTGCCACCGAGCCCCGCCTTTCCGAGCCACCGCCACCGCGCACAAACCAGGCCCGGCACCGGAAGCAAGCCCACCGGCGTCGAGCATCACCAGCAGCGAGCCTGGCCGGCAGCGGCAGCAAAGCCGCGGGAGCAAAGCGGCCGGGGCAAAAAACTGCGTGGATCATCCGCCCAGATGCTTCTCCCAGGCCACGGTGCGGCGCACGGGCCGGTAGCCCATTCCTTCGTAGAGCCCCAACGCGCCCGTGGGGTTTTCAGTGTCAACATCCAGGCAGGCGTGCTCCATCCCTGCCGCCCTGTACCGGGCCATGGCATCGGACAGCAGGGCGGACGCAATCCCACGCCCGCGCCAGGCCCGCCGCACGCCAAGAATTTCCGTGTACCCTTCCTGCCGGCCCTCTTTCGCAAACCGCTCAGGGTCGTACATGGAAAGCTGGTATCCGGCCACCTCCCCGGTGCGGGTGTCAAGCGCCACGGCAGACCACGCGGCCCGGAAGTTCTCAGATTTCAGCAGAAAGCCCCATTGCTGGACACTCCGCGGCTCCGAGCCCCAATGGTCTGCAAATGCCTCATTGTGCGCGAGCCGGACCGGTTCGGCCAAGGCCTGCGTAAAGAGCGACAACACAATCCCCGAGGGCACCGCGACAGCGGGCGCACCGGAAAGCGGCCGGGCCATCTCGGAAAAGTACCGCACCGGTAGATAACCGGCCCCGGCAAACAACCCGGTATGCGCCGGATTCACTTCTTGGGTGTAACTTCGCACCATCCCCGGCGGCAGCCCTTCCGAGGCGAAGCGGGCACGCAGCCGGTCCTCCTGCCAGAACAGCATGCCGGCGCCAATCCCCCGCCTCTGCCACTGCGGGTCAACGCCACCGAAGGCATAGCCCACCGCGGCGCCGGGATTTTTGGACACGCTCGCATAGGCCCTGTGCACCCCGTCGGCATCAAAACCCGCCAGCGTGTTCTCCGCAGAGGGGTTGACGGAATCCTCGAAGCTTGTTGCCAGCTCCGAACGGGTCTCATGCCAGTGCGCTTTCTCGGCCGCGGCAATGCGCTCCACCAGGGCAAGCCAACCGTCAATGTCGCCGTCGGCCAGCGGCCGGAACGCCAGGCCGCCGGCCCATGGAAGGGACTTGTCGGGGAGGGCCGTCATCCCCCCAGCCTAAACGCCGGCTGCCTCCTGCACCACAGCCTCCCTGCCGTTCGCCAGCCCAAGCGACAGGTGGGTGTCAGCGGTCGCAGCCAGGCCGGCGTCATGGGTCACCAGGACCACCGCGACATCGGCCAGGGAAGCACGCAACTGTTCCACAAGTTCCTGCGATTCGTCCTCGCCCAGGTGCGCGGCCGGTTCATCGAGAAGCACGACGGCGGCACCCGCCACGAGCGTCCGTGCCACCGACACGCGGGTCCGCTGCCCGCCGGAGAGATGATGGCCACCCGGACCGACGGGTGTGGCGAGGCCCTCCGGGAGCGCCCGGAACCACGGCCCGAGCCCCACGGTTTCCAGGGCTGTTTCCAACTCCCTGTCCGTGGGGGCGCTGGCGGCAGGGCGGGCCAGCGAAAGGTTGGAGCGCAGTGTCGAGTTGAAGAGATATGCCTCCTGGGGACACCACGCAATCCGCGCCAGGGCCTGCGGCGACGCCGGCCCGCCGTTGATGGTGTAGCTGCCACGTTCAGGCTTGAGGAAGCCGAGCAGCACGGCCAGCAGGGTCGATTTGCCCGCGCCGGAGGGCCCGCTGACACTCCACCACCGCCCGCGCTCCGTGCCCCCGCTGATGCCTGTGAACACCGGCTCCGGGGCGCCCGGGTACCGGGCCGTGATCCCATCCACGCGCACGGAGGCACCGGGATCCATCTCAATGACACGGTCCGGAATGGCTGCGGGCGGTGCAGCCACCACCCCGCCTGCCCCCGTTGTGGCACTGTCCAGCAGCGGCATGGTCCGCGCCATCATGGTGCCCAGCACGGGCAACTGTTCCACGGCTTCAATGTACTGGCCCAGCGGTTCTGCCAGCGCCAGCATCAGCAGGGCCGCCACGGCCGCTGCTCGGGGGTCCGCCCCGGCGGCGATGGAGCATGCCGTCACGGCGACGGCGGCCGCCGACGTCAGGGCCGACACCGCCGACTGGCCCAATCCGTTGGCAAAGGCGAGGCGGCGCAACGGTGCGGAGACTGCCAGGTCGCGGGCGGCAAAGGCGCGGGCCTGGACCTCCCCCACCCCGTTGGCGGCCAGCTGGTCCGCTGCAGCCAGCAGGGTGGTGGCCCTGGACGCCAGCCAGGAACGGTGCACGGCGGCCGCAGCCGATGACCGGCGCTGGGCCGCGTACACCACCACGGGCAGCACCAGCAGCACCAGGACCCCCAGCAGGACCACGGGCCATGCGGCCGCCGGAACCAGCCACACCGTGGCGGCCAGCACCGCCAGAAACGAAAGGATGGCGGCCGGAATGGGCACGGCAGCGCGGGGCAGCGCGTCCCGCAGCTCGTCGACGTCGGCCACCAGGGTCCCCAGGGAACCGCCCGAGCGGGTCAGCCGCCCCCAATGGCGCACGTTCGATCCCAGCGCGTCCCACAGCTTCAGCCGCAGGTCGGCGGCCCAGCGGAAGACGGCGTCGTGCGTCAGCAGGCGTTCGCTGTAGCGGAGCACGGAACGGCCCACGCCAAACGCCCGCACGCCAACAATGAGCGTCATGAGGTACATCATGGGCGGCTGGGCCGCGGCCCACACGATGAGCCAGCCGGAAACGCCGGACAAGGCAGCTGCGCTGAGTGTTGCAAGGGCGGAAACCGCAACACCGGCCAGGAAGCGGGGCGAGCGCAGAGGCAGCTGCCGGAGCCAGCGCCACTTGAATGTGGCCGGGCCCGCAAGGGCATGACCCGGCGCGGTGGGGGGAATTTTGGCGGCGGGTGTGCCGGAGCGCAAGGGCCCGGTCCTATGGGTTTCGGCAGGCGGAACCACCGAGCCGGCAGGCGAAACCAGCGGGCCGGCAGGCTCAACCACCGGGCCGCGCAACAGGCCCGCCAGCGCCGAGTCATGGGTGGCCACGACCAGGGCCACCGTGCCGCGCAGGGCACAGATGGCCCGGCGAACCATGTGGGCCGACACGGGATCCAGGTGGGCCGTGGGCTCGTCGAAGAGGACAAGTTCCACTGAAGGGTCGGTGGCGGTTCGCGCCAGCGCCCGGGCCACGGCCACGCGGCGCAGCTCCCCGGGGCTGCACTCAAGGGGGGAACGAGCCGCCAAGTGGCCCGCATTGACCTGTTCCAGGGCCCTGTGCACGGCACCGTCCGGCACCTCCAGGCCCAGCTGCCCGGCGGCGTAGAGGGCCACCTCGGCTGCCATGGTGTCTTCAGAAAAGACGGGATGCTGCGGCACCCAGGCAAGGGCATCCCGTGAGGCAGTGCGCAGCCTGCCGCTGACTTCGGCATCCCCCGGAAGCCCTGCCAACACCGCCAGGGCAGTGGACTTGCCCGTGCCGCTGGCGCCGTCGAGCACCAGCACGCCCCCGCGCGGCACCACAGCCGAGAAGCCGGACAGGGCTGCCTCCGTCCGCCCCGGATACCGGACGCGCAGGTTCTCGGCCCGCACGACGGCGGCACCGGCGTCGGGCATGGAAGCGGTGGCCTGGCGGGTGGCCGGGATGGCGACGGCCGCACCGGAGCCGGGAGCGGCCACAGGCCGGTCCGTGCCCAGGATCTCATTGACGCGGCGCAGTGCCTCGACGCCGTCCTCGCTGCCGTGATGGGCGGCGCCAACGTCGCGCAGCGGCCGGAAGCATTCGGGGGCCAGCATGAGGGCCAGGAGCCCCGCCTCGAGCGTCATGCCGCCGTAAACCAGCCTGACGCCGATGAAGACGGCCACGACAGCCACCGAGATGGTGCTGATCAATTCCAGCGCCATGGATGAGAGGAAGGCGGTGCGGAGGGTGGCCATGGTGGATTTGCGGTACTGCTCGGAGACGTCTGCGAGCGCCCGGCGCTGGGCCCCTGCACGCCTCAGGCCCACAAGCACGGGAAGGCCCCGGGCCAGCTCGAGGAGGTGGTTCGACAGCCTGTCCAGGCCCCGGGCAGCGAGCTCCACCCGGTCCTGGGTGTGGAAGCCGATCAGCACCATGAAGACCGGCACCAGCGGCACGGTGAGTGCCACGACCAGGGCGCTGACCCAGTCGGTCAGCAGGATCTGCAGGCCGATGAGGGCGGGCAGCACGGCGCAGCTGACGAGTGCGGGCAGGTACGCCGTGAAGTAGTTGTCCAGCCCGTCCAGCCCGCGGCTGGCCAGCATCCCTTCAGCACCGGTGCCGGTGCTGCCCGCACTGTTGCCGGACAGCCGGTGGGCCATGAGACGTGCCCGCAGTTCCTCCTTGGTGCCCAGGGCCGCCCGCCGCGCCAGCACCTGCTGGCCCCACACGGCAGCGGCCAGCGCGGCGGCGCCGAGCCCGCCCTGGATGGCCAGCCGCAACAGCTCGGGCTGCCTCCCGCCGGCCCAGCCGCCCAGGGCGTGGGCCAGCGCGGCCATGAGGAGCACCAGGCCCACGGCCTTAAGCGCGGCCAGGCCGGCGAGCCCGGCCAGGGCCATGCGGGTGCTCTTTCCGGCGGGCAGGGCGGGGCGGGGGCTCATGTCAGGCTCCCCCTGCCGCGGCAACGCCCTTGGCTGTTCCGGAGGCCGGCCCGACGGCGGGGGCGAAGTCGTGCGGGTCCGGCAGGTGGGTGATGCTGATGCGCTTGCGGAAGATCCAGTAGGTCCAGGCCTGATAGGCCAGCACCAGCGGCACGCCCACGGCGGCCACAATGGTCATCAGTCCCAAGGTGTAGGCCGAGGAGGAGGCATTGGTGACCGTGAGGTTCCAGGCGCTGTTGAGGGTGGACGGCAGCACCACGGGGAAGGTTGCACTGAAGATGGCCGTGCTGCCCAGCACCAGGAAAGCGCCCAGGGACAAAAAGCTCAGCCCCTCCCTGTCCTTGCGGTTGGCCAGCCATGCCGCGGCTGCCGCCAGCACGGCAGCGGCGATCAGGGCCCAGCTGAAGGCTTTGCCATTCTGGAGTGCCACCGCAATGGCCCAGGCCGCCATCGGCAGCAGAGCCGGAACCAGCCAACGGCCCACCAGGCGGCGGGCGCGGTGGCGGACGGCGCCGTCGGTCTTCAGGGCCAGGAAGGCGCCCGCCTGGAGGAGGCAGAAGCCCACCAGTGCCAGCCCGCCGAGCACTGCGTACCAGGTGAACCAGGCGAAGGGGCCGCCCACGCGGTCGCCGTTGGCATTCAGGGGCAGGCCGGTGGTGGTCAGGGCCAGCATGGCACCGATGCCAAAGGCAGCCACGAAGGAACCGACGGCGATGGCCCAGTCCCAGGTCCTGCGCCATATGTCCGAGTGGACCTTGCCGCGGTATTCAAATGCCACGGCCCTGAAGATGAGGGCCAACAGCACAAACACCAGGGGGATGTAGAGGGAGGAGAACAGTGAGGCGTACCAGAACGGGAAGGCGGCAAATGTGGCGCCGCCGGCGGTGATCAGCCACACCTCATTGCCGTCCCACACGGGGCCCACGGTGTTCAGCAGCAGGCGCCGTTCCTTTTCGTCCCGGGCAAACGTCTTCATGAGCATTCCCACGCCAAGGTCGAATCCCTCGAGGAAGAGGTATCCGGTCCACAGCACGGCAATGAGAATGAACCACAGGGTGGGGAGGAAGTCCATTGAATGAATCCTTAGTCCAGGGATGTTGGCGGAACAGGTGCGGGGGCTGCGCCCGGCCGGCGGGCGGCCGGGCTAGTAGGCAAAGGCAAGGACATCGCCGCCGCCCTCCCCGCCCGGGTGCGTGCCGCCGTCGTCCTTCCCGCCCGGGCCGCCCGGATGGGCCAGCTCCGGCATGGCGGAGACGGTCCCGCCGCGGATGTACTTGACCAGCAGCACCACCTCCACCACCAGCAGGACGGCATAGACGGTGGCCAGGGACGCCAGCGAGAAGACCATCTCCCCCGCCGAGACACCCGGCGAGACGGCTGCCGCGGTGAACATGAACACCTGGTCAACGCCGCTCATGGAGGGATTGGGGGCCACCACAAAGGGCTGGCGGCCCATTTCGGTGAAGATCCAGCCCGCGGCGTTGGCACCAAACGGGGCCAGGATGCCGAACAGGGCCAGCCGCATGAGCCACTTGGCCTGGGGAACGGTGCCCTTGCGGGTGATCCACAGGGCCACCGCGGCGGCCAGGGCTGCCAGCCCGCCGAAGCCGATCATCATTCGGAATCCCCAGTAGGTGACGGGCATGACCGGGACATAGTTGATTTCCTGGCCGGCCCGCGTTCCGTACAGCGGGTCGTCGGGCAGGTACTTGCCATACTTTGCCTGGTATTCGGGCACCAGCGTGTTGACGCCCTTGATGTCCGTGGTGAAGTCGTTGTGGGCCAGGAAGGACAGCAGCCCGGGGATTTCCATGACTGCCACCACCTTGGAGCAGTCGCGGCTGCTGAGATCGCCGACGGACAGGACGGAGAAGCTGGTGCCGTCGTGGCAGGCGGCCTCGGCGGCGGCCATCTTCATGGGCTGCTGTTCAAACATGAGCTTGCCCGACAGGTCGCCGGACACGGCGGAGCCGGCAAAGGCGATCATGGCGACGACGGCGCCGATGCGCAGCGACTTGATCCACACGGCGTGGTCCCGCTTGTCGCGGCCCGGGATGGTGGCTGATTCGCCGACGATAACGTGCCCGCGGGCGTCGACGGTGTCGATGCCGTCACGACGGCGGCGCCACAGGTGGTACCATGCGATGCCCAGCAGGAAGCCGCCGGCTACGGCCAGGGCGCCGGTGATGGTGTGGAAGAACGCCACCAGGGCAGTGTTGTTGGTAAATACGGCCCAGGCATCCACCATCTGGGGGTGCCCGTTAACCATCCTCACGCCGACGGGGTGCTGCATCCATGAGTTGGCGACCAGGATGAAGTAGGCGGACAGGATGGACCCGCACACGGCGATCCACAGGCAGGCCAGGTGGATCTTTGCCGGCAGCCTCTTCCAGCCGAAGATCCACAGCCCCAGGAAGGTCGACTCAACGAAGAAGGCCAGCAGTGACTCCATGGCCAGCGGGGCGCCAAACACATCGCCCACAAAGCGGCTGTATTCACTCCACGCCATCCCGAACTGGAACTCCTGGACGATGCCCGTGGCCACACCCATGATGAAGTTGATCAGGAACAGCTTGCCCCAAAACTTCGTCGCCCGCAGGTACTCTTCCCTGCCGGTGCGGTGCCAGGTGGTCTGCAGGATCGCCACCAGGGCCCCGAGCCCGATGGTCAGGGGGACCATCAGGAAGTGGTACACCGTCACTATCCCGAACTGCCACCTGGCAATGTCCAGTGCTTCCATCAACGAGCCTCGTTCCACGTCTTGAGCCGTCCAGCGGTGAAATTTCTACATTATGTAGAAGTCTAAGTTCTACCCTGCGTAGAACATTGCTGTCAAAACCTGTACATTGGACTTGGAAACAAAAGTTTTGCTCTACGAATAGAAGGATCTTGCATGGCAACTCTTGGGGACCTGGAACGGGCCGTCATGGATCTTTTGTGGGAACATCCCGAAGCCATCACGGCCAACGCCTTGCGGGACCTGCTCTCGCAGCGCCCGTCGGGGGACGGCGACGGACAGGAATCGCGGCCGCTGGCAGTCACCACCGTGCTGACAGTGCTGTCGCGGCTGGAAAAGAAGGGCCTGGTGGAGCGCGAGCGTTCTTCCCGCCCGCACCGCTACCGTGCCGTCACGAGCCGTGCCGACCACACGGCGGAGCTCATGCTCGAGGTGCTGGGCTCCGCCCCCGACCGCGAAGCCGTGCTGGCCCGCTTCATCGGCACCGTCAGCGAAGGCGAGGCCGCGACCCTGCGCAAGCTTTTGGGCCGCGACTGAATCCGTCCGCCGCCACACGGTAGGTTTGCAGTATGTATTGGACCTCGTGGCTCCTGGCCGGGCTGGCCATTGCCCTGGCCTGGCCGGTCCCGGTAGCACTCTCACGCGCCAAGTGGCCCGCCACGGCACCCTTTGCCGCGATGGTGCTGTGGCAGTCCCTGGCGCTGGCCGGCGGGCTCTCCATGATCGGGGCAATGCTCTGCTACGGCCTGGTGCCGCTGGGCGGTAACCTGGCGGCCGGGCTGCGCGGGCTTTTGGACATCTTCCTGGGCCGCGAATCACTTGACGCGCTGGGCCTGGTCCACGCATTCGCGCTCAGTGCCGCAGCCCTGCTTTCCGCACACCTGGTCTTTACCCTTTGGCTGACGTACTTCCGCATCAACCGCCAGAGGCGCCGCCACCGCGACCTGCTGGCCCTGCTCAGTTCCCCGTCCCATGACCGCCCGGACACCCTGGTCATCAACCATGAGGCGCCGGTGGCGTACTGCCTGCCCGGAGGGTCCCGGTCCGTCACGGTTCTCTCCGACGGCCTCATGACCCTCCTCTCCCCCGAAGAGCTCCGTGCCGTGCTGCTGCACGAGGAAACCCACCTGACCCAGCGCCACCACCTGCTGTTGTGGGCCTTTGCGGCGTGGCGTTCGGCCCTGCCGTGGCTGCCCACCTCACGGCTCGCCCAGCGCGCAGTGTCCTCCCTGATTGAGATTCTGGCCGACGACGTGGCACTGCGCTCCGTCAGCAAGTCCACCCTGGTGACGGCCATCGCCCTGGTGGCCAGCGGCCCCGCCCAGCTGCCTGCCACGGCCCTGGTGGGCGGTGGTGCGGACCAGATTGACACCCCGGCGACGACGTCGGCCAGGCTCAGCCGGCTGCTGGCCCCCACACCGCCGCTGGCGCGCAAACTGCAGGCGCTGGTGTTGGCGGGTGCGGCACTGCTGCTGGCCCTGCCGACAGCGCTCCTGCTGGTTCCGGGCATGCTGGGCGGCTGACCACCCCGATCCTCCCTGACGACCCCGGCGCCCCCTCCACCCTCCGACGCTCCCTCAGCTTTCGGGGTGTTTTCGCCGACGCTCCCTCAGCACGGTGAGGGAGCGTCGGGAGAAAAGGCCCAAAAGCTGAGGGAGGGTTTTGGAGGGGGCTAGGCGTCGATGCGGTCGGCGTCGAGGTGTTCGCTGCCTGCCACTATGAATTCCTTGCGCGGCGCCACGTCGGAGCCCATCAACAGCTCAAAGGTGTGCTCGGCGCGGTCGGCGTCGACGCTGGTGACGCGCCGAAGCATGCGGTGGCGGGGGTCCATGGTGGTTTCCGCCAGCTGCTCGGCGTCCATTTCACCCAGGCCCTTGTAGCGCTGGATGGGCTGCTTGTAGCCCTTCCCCGACTTTTCCAGCTTGGCCAGCAGCGCGTGCAGTTCCTTCTCCGAGTAGGTGTACACCATTTCATTGGGCTTGGACCCAGCGTTGACCACCTCCACCCTGTGCAGGGGCGGGACGGCCGCATACACATTGCCGGCGTCGATCATGGGTCGCATGTAGCGGAAGAACAGTGTCAGCAGCAGGGTGCGAATGTGGGCGCCGTCGACGTCGGCGTCCGTCATCAGGATCACCTTGCCGTAGCGGGCGGATTCAAGGTCGAAGCTGCGCCCGGATCCCGCCCCGACCACCTGGATGAGCGCGGCGCACTCGGCGTTGGCCAGCATGTCCCCCACGGACGCCTTTTGGACGTTGAGGATCTTGCCGCGAATGGGCAGCAGCGCCTGGAAGTCGGAGGAGCGCGCCAACTTGGCCGTGCCGAGGGCACTGTCCCCCTCCACGATGAACAGCTCGCTTTTCTTCACGTCACTGGTGCGGCAGTCGGCCAGCTTGGTGGGCAGCGAGGACGTTTCCAGCGCGTTCTTGCGGCGCTGTGTTTCCTTGTGCACGCGGGCCGAGATGCGCGACTTCATCTCGGACACCACCTTTTCCAGCAGTGTCGCGGCCTGGATCTTTTCCCCGCGCGCGGACGACTCCAGCTTGGCCTTGAGCTCCTTCTCCACCACCTTGGCCACAATGTTCTTCACGGCCGGGGTGCCCAGGATTTCCTTCGTCTGCCCCTCAAACTGCGGTTCGGCCAGCCGGACGGTCAGCACGGCGGTCAGCCCGGCCATGACGTCATCCTTCTCGATCTTGTCGTTGCCGGCCTTGAGCTTGCGCGAATTGGCTTCAATGGTCTTGCGGAAGGTCTTCAGCAGGGCCAGTTCAAAACCTTCCTGGTGCCGCCCGCCCTTGGGTGTGGCGATGATGTTGACAAAGCTGCGCATGGTGGTGTCGTAGCTAATCCCCCACCGCAGCGCGATGTCCACTTCACAAACGCGCTCGACGGCGGTGCTCTCCAGATGGCCCTCGGCATTGAGCACCGGCACGGTTTCCGTAAAGGAGCCGCTGCCCTGCAGGCGCCAAATGTCAGTCACCTGGCCGCCGACCGCCAGGAAGTCGACAAACTCCGAGATGCCGCCGTCGTGCCTGAACACCTCTTCGTGGGTGGCGAACTCGCCGGCCGTGCCCGGCAGCCTTCGGCCGTCCTGCACGGTGATCCGCAGCCCGGGCACCAGGAAGGAGGTTTGCCGGGCCCGGGCCACCAGCTCTTCGTAGGAAAATTTTGCGTCAGGCGTGAAGATCTGGCGGTCGGCCCAGTACCGGATGCGGGTGCCGGTGACGCCGCGCTTGGTGGTGCCCACCACGTCCAGGCTGGATTTTTCGGTGAAGGGTTCGAAGGGCACGTCCGGGCTCAGCGACCGCCCCGTGTCCTTGAAGTGGCCGGGCTCACCGCGCCGGAAGCTCATCTGGTACGTCTTGCCGCCGCGGTCCACCTGGGCGTCCATGCGGGAGGACAGCGCATTGACAACGCTGGCGCCCACGCCATGCAGACCGCCCGAAGCCGCATAGGAGGTGCCGCCGAACTTGCCGCCAGCATGGAGCTTCGTGAGCACCACTTCCAGGCCAGTGAGTCCGGTTTTTGGTTCCACGTCCACCGGGATGCCGCGGCCGTCGTCGTGCACCTCCACGGAATTGTCCCTGTGCAGGATCACCGTGATGTTTTGCCCGTAGCCGGCCAATGCCTCGTCAACGGAGTTGTCGATAATCTCCCAGAGGCAGTGCATCAGGCCGCGGGAGTCTGTGGAGCCGATGTACATGCCGGGCCGCTTCCGCACGGCTTCCAGCCCCTCCAAAACGGAAAGGTGGCGGGCGCTGTAATCGGAACTTTGACGGGCCAAGGCTGGCGTACTCCTTATGAATGCGGTTGACGGGGCGGCGGACGCGAAGCCCGCAACCCTTTCAAGGTTAACGCTTCATTGCCCCCTCCACAGGCAGGCATGCCGCACCGGCCGGGCTACGCGGTAAGCGAAAGTGCGCGGTGGTGGACATGGAACGGCCCTGTGCAGTGGTTGTATTAGGTACAGGAACTAGAGAAGGAGGCCATCATGACTACCACCGCCATTGCCAGCCGAGAGCTGAACACGATGGATCGTTGTGACCGTTGCGGCGCACAAGCGTATGTGCGAGTAGTGCTGGAGTCCTCCGGCGGGGAACTGCTTTTCTGCGGACACCACGCCCGCTCCGTGGAAACCACATTGCGCCCATTGTCGGCCGAATGGCATGACGAAACTGCCCGGCTGCACGAAAAGGCACCGGTTTCAATCGACTAGGCACAAGCACTTGAAGGGGCTGCGGACATGGTTCGCGGCCCCTTTTTTTGTGCCCTGGAGCCGGCACGGCTAAGGTGCCTTAGCCTCCCACTCCACGCAGCGGTGCCGCAAATAAGGCAACTGCCCGATGTTCGTCCACGCCGTCCGGCGAAGGATGGAATCATCACAAAAAAGGTTCACACCAATGAACCTGGGCAGAAAGGGATGAGCATGTCTGACTTCATGGCGCTGCTGCTGGCACAACAAACGGAACGCGAACGCACTGTGGCACTCGAACAGCGAAGGCTGTTGCTCGAGGCTCACGGCACCGATCCCCGCTTCCACCGGGCCCCAGGAGTGTTCCAGCGCCTGCAGGCCCACTTCCTGAAAAGTGTGCGGTCTCCCGGACGTGACACGGAGGTGCCCGCCCACCGGGCAGCGGGCAGCGCAATTCACGGCAACGCATGACGGGGCTGCCGGCCACTGGGCGTCAGTGGCAGGATGAAGGCATGCAGTGGCCACAGCACAGCAGCGAACTGATCGGGCGCGAACCTGAAATGGGCGCCTTGGCAGACTCCTACCAACTTGCCGGGGAAAGCAAGCCCCAAGCCGTCATCATCTCGGGTGAGGCCGGCCTGGGCAAGACCCGCCTGGTGCAGGAGTTTCAGCACGGCCTGCCGCACGAGGCCCGGGTGCTGGTGGGCCAGTGCGTGGACCTGGGCCCCCTCGCCACGCCTTACGCCCCCATTGTCGCCATCCTGCGCGCCCTGGCAGCGGACATCGGGGTGGCCGCCCTGATGGAGCTGGCCGGTCCGGGTGGTGACGCCTTGGCGCTGCTGCTGCCCGAGGCCGGCGTGGCCGGGCGTCCGGGACCGAGCCCCAACCGGGTTCTGGAAGCTGTCAGCACGGTTTTTGAAAAAGCCTCCGTGTCGCGGCCCCTGGTGGTGGTGGTCGAGGACCTGCATTGGGCGGACGACTCCACGCTGGCGATTCTTCGTTTCATTCTGCGTGCCTTCAATGGCGGCCGGTTCCTGTTGGCCATGACCTACCGCAGCGATGACGTCCACCGCGGCCACCCGCTCAAGGCCTTTCTGGCCGAAGCGGAACGGGGGCGGTATGTCAAGGCTGTGGCTCTGGCCCGGCTGGACAGGGGCCAGGTGCGCCAGCTCATGGAGGCCGCCACCGAGGACGCCGTCGACTTCGAATTCGTTGAAAATGTCTTCGCCCGCAGCGACGGCATCCCGTTTTTCGTGGAGGAACTGCTTGGCCTGGGTGACTGCGCAGCGCCCGGGGACCTGCCCTCCTCACTGAAGGACCTGCTGCTTGCCCGGTACGAACGGCTGGAAGAACCGGTCCAGTACTTTCTGCGCGTCCTGGCAGCCGGCGGGGTCAGCGTCCGCCATTCCCAGGCAGAGCTCGCCTTCGACCACCCGCAGGAAGAATTTGAGGCGTCAGCCCGGGCTGCCCAGCGGGCCAGGCTGATCGACGTGGACGGCGAGTGCTATTCATTCCGGCACGCCCTGGTCAGGGAGGCCATCCACGCCGACCTGCTCCCCGGCGAGCGGACCCGGTTCCACACCCGCTACGCCCAGGCCCTGGAAGCCGCGGGAGCCATCCACCGGGACGCCGCGGAAATTGCATTCCACTGGGACGCAGCCAACGATGTGGAGAAAACCTTTGCCTCATCCCTGGCGGCCATGGCCCAGGCCAGGGCAAACTTTGCCTATTCGACGGCCGCCAAAATGGGCGAACGCGCCCTGGAACTGTGGGATCGTGTGATTGACCCATCGGTCGTTGCCGGAATCCCGCAGTACCGCTTGATGGCCCGCACGGCAGCCGCGCACAGCCTGGCCGGCGACGGCGAACGGTCCCTGGCCGTGATCAGGCTCGCCGCCGCGGACCCTTCCGCCACGGGGACCGACAGGGCACGCCTGCTGGCGGCCCAGGCGCGATATCTTGGCTTCAACGCCAAGCCCGGGTCCGATGCCCTCTTGCTGGAGGCCATTGAGCTGACACCGCCGGGGTCCGACGACATCCTGCGGGCGTCACTGTTGAACAGCCTGGCCGCACGGTACATGCTCGAGGCCCGCCTGCAACAGGCCGTGGAAACGTCCACAGCTGCACTGTCGCTCTCCTCCTCAAGCGGCAATGCCGCGGAGCAGTCCATTGCCGCCAATCTCCGCGGCGTCAGCCGCATCAATGCCGGCGACATTGCCGGCGGCCGCAGCGACCTGGAGGCGGCGGAAAGGCTGGCCCAGGGCGACACCCAGGCACTGCTGCGTTTCCGCGTGAACTATTCGGACATTCTGAACCTGCTGGGTTTGTACAGTGAATCCATCCAGGTCGCGGAAGCGGGCATCGTCAAGGCGCGGGAGCGGGGCGAGGAACGCACATCTGGGGCCATCCTGTCCTCCAAAGCCGTTGACCCCCTGTTTGCCCGGGGTGACTGGGCCGGCGCCCAAGCCCTCCTTGACCGCAACCTTTCCCTTTCGCCACCCAGTTCGTTCCACGCCTACCTGCTGAGGTCAAGGATTTGGTCAACGCTGTGGGGCGGGGACGTGCCCGGCGCGGAGGCGCTGTTCCGGCAGTGGCAGCCCCTGTTGCGCGCGCTGGCGGGGGTGGAAATGCAATCCCGGCTGCATCTGGCCACGCTTGGCGCTGAATTGGCGTGGGCCGGGGGCCGGCTGGATGCGGCCTGGCAGGAGGCCTGCTTCCTCCTGGACCCGGAATTCCTGCCGCTGCCGGGGTACGACCTGCCGCTGCTGGCGGTTGCGGCACGTGTGCTCGCCGCCCGGCGCCGCGCCGGTGCCCGGATCGATGACGACGCCGGACGGCTGCGTGCCGTGCTGGACCGGGACTCCTTCTGGCCCACCCATCCGGCGTGGCAGGCATTGTTTGACGCTGAATTGGGCGGCCCCGGGCTCGACGGCGGCGAGCTGGCAGCCTGGCACCGGGCAGGGACGTTCTCGGCAGTGCTGCCGGCCCATCTGGGACCCTATATTGCCTGGCGGACAGGCCAGGCCGAGTTTGCCAGTGGGCGGCGGTCCGAGGCGGCCGCCACGCTGTCAGCGGCCGTTGAAGGCGCCGAGGGGCTCGGCGCGCTGCTTTCCGCCCGCCTGGCGCGGAACTTCGCAGCCCAGGCGGGGCTCTCACTCGACGGACCCAAACAACGACACGGCGGCGACGGCCTCACAGAACGGGAACGCCAGGTCCTGGCCCTGGTTGCCGGCGGACTGAGCAACCGCCAGATTGGCGAGCAATTGTTCATCAGCGCCAAGACGGCCAGCGTCCACGTCTCCGCGATCATGCGCAAGCTTGGCGTGTCAAGCCGCATCGAAGCAGCCGCACGGGCGCTCTCCGGCCAACCGGGCAAAAAATGACCCGGAGCGGGTGCAAAATTGCAAGCACCCGTTCCGGGTCATTTCCAAGCTGGACCGGCGAGTGGGGATTAGTCCAGGTAGTCCCGCAGCACCTGCGACCGCGAGGGGTGTCGCAGCTTGGACATGGTCTTGGATTCGATCTGGCGGATGCGCTCACGGGTGACGCCGTAGACCTTGCCGATTTCGTCTAAAGTCTTCGGCTGGCCGTCGGTCAGGCCAAACCGCATGGCAACCACGCCGGCTTCGCGTTCGGACAGGGTGTCCAGCACCGAGTGGAGCTGTTCCTGCAGCAGCGTGAAGGAGACTGCGTCGGCGGGAACAACTGCCTCGGAGTCCTCAATCAGGTCACCGAATTCGGAGTCCCCGTCCTCGCCCAGCGGCGTGTGCAGCGAGATGGGCTCGCGGCCGTACTTTTGGACCTCGACCACCTTTTCCGGCGTCATGTCCAATTCCTTGGCCAGCTCTTCGGGCGTGGGTTCGCGGCCCAGGTCCTGGAGCATTTGGCGCTGGACGCGGGCCAGCTTGTTGATGACCTCCACCATGTGCACGGGGATGCGGATGGTGCGTGCCTGGTCGGCCATGGCCCGGGTAATGGCCTGGCGGATCCACCAGGTGGCGTAAGTGGAGAACTTGAAGCCCTTGGTGTAGTCAAACTTCTCGACTGCACGGATCAGGCCCAGGTTGCCTTCCTGGATCAGGTCAAGGAACAGCATGCCGCGGCCTGTGTAGCGCTTGGCCAGTGAGACGACCAGGCGCAGGTTGGCCTCGAGCAGGTGGTTCTTGGCACGCTTGCCGTCGTGGACGATGCGCTGGAGGTCGCGCCGGAGCTGCTCGTCCATCTTGCCGTCGTCGGCTTCAAGCTTCTCGTGCGCGAACAGGCCGGCCTCGATGCGCAGGGCCAGGTCCACTTCCTGCTCGGCGTTGAGCAGGGCAACCTTGCCGATTTGCTTCAGGTAGTCCTTGACCGGGTCCGCCGTGGCCCCTGCCGACATGACCTGCTGGACGGGTGCGTCGTCGTCGTCCGAGTCGGAGTAGACAAATCCGGTGCCGGTCGCAACGGGCTTTTCACTCTTTTCGGCACCGTCCTCGCGGTCGTCGTCGTCGGCAGTGGGGCCTTCGGCGGCAGAATCGTCATCCGTGGCGTTCTTGGCACGGGTCTTGCGCGGCGCGGCAGCCTTCTTGACGGGAGCCGCACCCCCGGCCGACTTCTTGGCAGCAATGGTGGCGGCCCGCTTCTGTGCCGGAGTCAACGGCTCAGCAGCTGGCGTTGCCGGGTCTTGAAGCTTGTTTGTTGCGGAGTCATTGCTCTTGGCAGTAGCAGACACAGAAAACCTTTCTTGCGGCGGTCTGTGGGGTTACCTTGGGGCAACACCACTATGACCCTGTCAAGTCCGTGTTGCTTTTGGCATCACTTGGCTTGGAGGGTCTTACGGTATAACTCCCCGCGTCCCGGCATTGTTCCCGCCGGGCGCAGGTGAATCATTCCGTGACGGCACCAAACCGTGGCGCTGCACAAAACACGGACCCAACCGGGTCGCGGCTTACATTGTCTCATGTTCTGCCACTGGATTTGCTCAGGCCGCTTCCTCCTCAAATTCGTCGCGACGGTAGCCGGGCCATGCAGTGCGCTGGTCCTTGGCCCAGGCGGCAATGAACCCCGTGTCCAGCAGGCGCTCGAGCAGATAGGCCAGCTTGTACCCCGGCTGGCAGCCCTGGGAGGCTTGAAAGTATGTCCCGGCCCAGGTCCCGCGGCCGCGGCACCACTGGATCCAGCCGAGCAGACAGAGCACCGGCGCCTTGGCCGGGCCCTGCAGTGATCCGGCAAGGAAGAGCAGCAGTTCCTCAGCACGGTCCATCCTGCCCCAATTCGGGCGGGCTGCCCTCGGGTGGGCTGCTCCCCCGCCAACCGCACTGCCGCCCAGCAGGATGTCGCTGAATGTGGCCGCCGCCCCGCAGGCGTCCAGATCCAAAGGATCCGAAAGGCCACCGACGCCGACCTGGCGGCCACCGGACAGGAGGACTTCATAATCCTCGGCCTGGTTGCCGCCAAACCAGTTGGGCGGCACCACTGGCCGGGCAGTTGCTGATTCCAGGAAGCCCATGTCGAAGAGGCCGGCCAGGGCCAGTTCCGGCATGTCGGCCAGGGAGACCATGACGGCGTCGCGCATGGAGGTGTTGCCCAGGCTGGCCGCAAGGAAGGCCGACATGCCGGCGTCGGGATGTTCCGGCCAGTGGGCCAGGGACCTTTCCCAGGCACCCAGGGTGACGGCTGCCTGGTTTACGGCCAAGGCGGTCCCCGCCAAGCCATCGGCAAGGGCAGGCCGGAGTGCTTCCACCTTCCCGGCAAAGGCCCGGTCAGTCACGGCCGTCATCTTGGGGATGCGCTCCCGGGGATTTTCCTCGACGGCGCTGCCGCGGAACACAAACTCTGCATTGACAAAGCTGCCGGTGATGGTCGAGTTGCTGCGGCCGGGCCACGGGCAGCATGACGGATTCGAGCACTCGACGCTGCGCCAGTGCCCGCTGCCGACATACCAGCTGTCCCGCACCGGCAGGCCCTCGGCGGCAAAAGCCCGTTGCAGCGCCTCATGGAGATCGCGCAGCGGAAAATTGTCCGGCTCGGTCCAGTCCTCGCCGGCGAAGAAGGCAATGAGGCAGCCGTCGGCCTGCGGGTCGCTGGCCAGCTGGACCGCGGCGACGCGGGCGAACCCGTCCAGGTCCACAGTGCCCGAGGGCGGCACGTCCAGGCGCATGGTGGCCCGCAAGGCCTTGCCGCCCATGCCGATGCACACCACGCTGTTCTCCGGCCAGTAGCCGACAATGTGGGGTATGAACGCCAGCAGGTCCTCGCCGGCACTGACTCTGATTTTCTCTTGTTTTCCCATGCCCCCAGACTTCCGCGCATCGGGGCGGCAAAAAAGGCCGCAAGCCCCCAAAGCGTCCATCTGTGGATAACACCGCGCTGCTTCGCACTCAAATGATCAAGCACTTCCGCTCACACGTGGCCGGAGGGCAGCGGGGAAGCCCGGTCAGTCCTGCCCGGCAGGGCCGCCGTCGTGCTTTCCAGCGGTGTCGCGGCCAGCAGTGTCCCTGCCCGCAGTGTCCCTGCCCGCAGAGTCCCTGCCGGCAAGCCGCCCGGCCCGCAGCTCGCTCCTGTACTGGGCCCGGCGCCGGGCATTGTCGGCCAGCGCCTGCCGCAGCGGCGGAACTGTCTCGCCCGCCAGGGCCATTCGGCGGCGCACCTGGTTGCGCATCCCAATCACGGCACCCACGCCGATGGCCAGGACGATGAATTGGAAGGACAGCGCAATCCGGAACGAGTCCAGCGAATACAGGTTGCCGCCGGAGAAGCCGCTGTTCTTGAGCAGGTCAAGAATCAGGCCCACCACGTACATGGTGATCAGGGCCGCGATGAATCCGCCCACATTGACGATGCCCGTGGCGGTCCCGATGCGGCGCGACGGATTGAAGGTCCGGGCAAAGTCAAAACCGATCATGGATGCCGGGCCGCCGAGGGCCAGGATCAGCACCAGCACCACCAGCAGCCACAGGGGTGCCGGCCCCGGGTAAAGGATAACGGAGAGCCACGCGGCCGTAATGGCAAACGTTACGGCCAGGACCATGGTGGAGCGGCGCATGGGGTGCCGGCCCACCCAGCCGCCCAGCAGGGGTCCGCAGATGATCCCGACCACCACAAAGAGGCTCAGCAGGACGCTGGCCTCGGTCGGGTCCAGGCCCTGGCCAGACACGAGGAACGGGTAGCCCCAGGTCATGACAAACACATTGCCCGCAAATTGTGTGGCAAAGTGGCTCCACATGCCCAGGCGCGTGCCCGGCTGCTGCCAGGCCCGGGCCAGGTCCTCCGCCGTTTCCTTGATCCCTGCCAGTTCGACGGCGGGCCCCGACGTTTCCGGTGCATTGCGCAGCGCCGCGGTGGAGAGGACGCAGGCCACCAGGCCCAGCCCGGCGAGCCCAAGGAATGCCGGGCTCCAGCCCCAGGCATGGAGCACCAGGGCAAACGGCGCAATGGAGATCAGCTGGCCGAACTGCCCGAGCTGGCCCGTCAGCTGCGTGAGCAGGGGCACGCGCCGGGACGGAAACCAGGCCGGGATGAGCCGGATGACGGAGATGAACGTCATGGCGTCGCCGGCGCCCACGAAGATGCGGCCCACCACGCCCCCGGGCACGGAGGTTGCCGCGGCAAGCTGAATCTGCCCCACCGTCATGAGGGCGGCACCGGTGGCAATCATGACGCGGGGGCCAAAGCGGTCCACCAGTACGCCCACGGGGATCTGCAGCCCCGCATACACCAGCAGCTGGATGACCGTGAACGCGGACAGGGCGGACGCCGATGCGCTGAAACGCGCTGTGGCCTCAAGCCCCACCACCCCGAAGGAGGTTCGTTGGGTCACTGCAATGAGGTAGGCGAAAACGCCGACTCCCCAAACGGTCCATGCGCGTTTACTGTCCACGGAACAAGACTATTCGTCCCCGGTCCGCAAGCCATGGCCGGGCGGCTACGATTCCCGTCACATTTGGCCGGCCGCAACCCAATTAGGGGCGGCCGGGGCCGTCCAGGGGACCGGCGTCGCGGCTGGCCAGGTAGGCTTCCACGGCTGCCCCGAGCTCATCGGCGCCGGGCAGTTCGTCGTTGTCCCCGGCCAGGAGGGAACGCCGGGCCGTGCCGTCGCTGTGGGCGTCATACTGCGTCTCAAGGTTCTTCACGACGGCGGCCACTTCCGCCGAGCCCTCCACCTGTTCGGTGATTTGGCGTTCCACGGCCCGCCCGGCTTCCCGGAGCCGTTCGCTGGGCAGCATCAGCGAGGCTGCGGCGCCCAGGTATTCCAGGCCGGCGACGGCGGCAGGCGGGTACTCGGCGTCGGCCAGGTAGTGGGGCACGTGGATGGCGTAGCCCACCACGTTCCGGCCCTCCGCTGCCAGCCGGTATTCAAGCACATGCCCGATGGCGGACGGCAATTCCAGGGTGGTCTTCCACGCCGAAATTCCCTCGATGAGTTCGGGCCGGTTGCCGTGCACGGTGGCCCCGATGGGACGGGTGTGCGGCACCGGCATGGGAATGGAGTGCACCCATGCCGTCAGGTTGACGTCCAGGCGGCGGACCAGGCCCAGCACGGCCAGGGTGAACCGTTCCCACTGCAGGTCCGGCTCACTCCCGAACAAGAACAGGAAGGGCTTTCCGAGGGCGTCCACCATGCGGTAGAGCACCAGCGACGGCGCCTGGTAGTCGCTGAGGTGGTCCTTCGTGAATGTCATCCGGGGACGCCGGGAGCGGTAGTCAATGAGCTGGTCGATGTCGAAGACGGCCAGGGGCTCTGCGGCCAGGTGGTCGGTCAGCTCCCCGGCAATCTGGGTGATGACATGGCCGGCATCGGAAAACCCGGTGAACGACATCAGCAGGTTCAGCCCCCGCAGGTCCTCGGCCGCCAGCAGCGCCTCATTGAGGGCATAGAGGGACTCGGGGTCCTGGAACGGGGCATGCGCAATGTTGTTCATCTGTCTTCCTCACACTGGTGTCTCTCACCAGCACAACGCCGCAGGCGCCGGGAATCATCCCGGGCACCGTGGCGCACATGGTTTATCTCGCGGCAGCCCGTGCACCACGGGTGCCGGGGCTCTGTTTCAATCCTTCGCGTTGACCTGCACAAAGGGCGGCTTGACCACGGTGACGCCCAGCCGGCGCCCGCGGATGTCCAGCGCCAGGGTGTCCCCGAGCGCAACAGACGGGGCCACCAGGGCCAGCGCGACGCCGTTGCCAAGGGTCGGCGAAAAGGTGCCGGACGTCGTCGTCCCCACCACGGCGCCGGCGCCGTCCAGGACAGCCGCGCCGGCACGGGGCACGCCGCGCTCGGTCGCGAGCAGGCCCACGGACTTCCGCGGCGCCCCGGCCGCCTTTTGGGCCACCAGTGCGTCCCGGCCCCAAAACCCTTCCTTCTTCCAGCCCACGGCCCAGCCCACACCGGCCTCCAGGGGCGAGATGGCCGTGGACAGCTCGTGGCCGTGCAGGGCGTAGCCCATTTCGGTGCGCAGGGTGTCCCGGGCCCCGAGTCCGGCAGCCTTGCCGCCGGCCCTGCCCACCTCCGCCGCCAGCGCCTCCCACACGGCGGGGGCGTCGGCCCAGCGCGGCACAATTTCATAGCCGTGCTCGCCCGTGTAGCCCGTGCGGCACACCGTCAGGGGCAGTTCGGCGCCGCCGATCACGGCCACCGCATCAACAAAGGACATGTACTGCGCCGGTTGGGGCAGGCCCAGTGCCTCCATGACGGCCGCCGAGGCCGGGCCCTGGACGGCAAAAACCGCAAAGTCCCGGTGGAGGTCCCTGATCTCGAGGTCCTTGGTCTCCAGGGCGGAGCCTTCGGCGTCGCGGGCCTCCACCAGCGCCGCGACAACCGCCGCGGTGTTCGCCGCATTGGGAATCAGGAACACGTCCCCGTCACCGCGCAAATAAGCAATGAGGTCGTCAATGACGGTGCCTTCGGGCGTCAGCGCGAGCGTGTACTGGGCACTGCCGGGAGCGATCCTGAAGAGGTCGTTGGTGAGGCACCGGTTGGCAAACTCCCGTGCTCCGGGCCCGCGGATTTCAGCCTTGCCCAGGTGCGAGACGTCAAAGAGGCCGACGGCGGTGCGCACGGCCGTGTGCTCGGCCACCACTCCGCCGCCGTCGTACTGCAGCGGCATCAGCCAGCCGCCAAACTCGGCCATCTTGGCGCCGTGGGCCACGTGCCATTCATGCAACGGCCCGTGCAGCAGCTCCTGGGTATTTTCACTCATGCCCCATACGGTACCGCAGGCCGGGGCGGCCCACCCCCCGGTGCCCGGCAGCAACGGCCCCCCGCGCCGAAAGAGACTACGATCTTTAGGAGTGTGACCTTTCATAACCAACACCACGTGAGGACCTTTTTACAGTGAGTGCGAACCACCCCATATCCTTTAACGTCATCAGCTCGGACCTCAAGAAGGCTTCGGCGGATGCGCTTGTCATCGGCGTCGGCAAGGGTGCCGACGGTGCCGTCCTGCTCGACTCGCCCCTCACCGCCTCCACGGTCAAGTCCCTGAAGGAATCCCTGGCGGCCCTGGGCGTCACGGGTGACGCGGACCAGTTGGTGCGCCTCCCCGGACTGCCGGACACCGGCGCGAAGGTGCTGGTCCTGGCCGGAGTGGGCAAGCTTGCCGGCACCGAAATCACCGAGGAATCCCTGCGCCGCGCCGCCGGCTCGGCCGTCCGCCAGCTGGCAGGCCTGGCCCACGTAGTGCTCGCGCTGCCGACGACGACGGTCGAGCAGGTTTCCGCGCTGGCCGAGGGGGCCGCACTGGGCGCCTACCAATACGACAGCCTGCACTCGAACAAGGCAGGGAACAAGGCTGCCGTTGCCAAGGTCACCATTTACTCCGCACTCGCCAAGGACCCCAAGCTGGCGGCCGCGCTGCTGCGGGCTTCGACGGTGGCCAAGGCGGTCAACGCCACCCGCACCCTGGTCAACGAACCCCCGAGCCGCCTCTACCCGGCCACATTTGCTGAAGCCGCCAAGGACCTGGCCAAGGGCCTGCCGGTCAAGGTGACCGTCATGGATGAAAAGCGCCTCCTGAAGGACGGCTTCGGCGGCATCATGGGAGTGGGGCAGGGCTCCTCGCGCCCGCCGCGCATGGTGAAGATGGAATACAAGTCGGACAAGGCCGTTGCGGACCTGGCCCTCGTGGGCAAGGGCATCACCTTTGACTCCGGCGGCATCTCAATCAAGCCCGGCGCCGGCATGATCACCATGAAGTGCGACATGGCCGGCGCAGCCGCCGTGCTGAACACCGTCCTGGCCGTGGCGGAACTGGGCCTCCCCGTCAATGTCACCGGATGGCTGTGCATTGCCGAGAACATGCCCTCCGGCACCGCAATTCGCCCCTCCGACGTGCTGACCATCCTTGGCGGCAAGACGGTGGAAGTCCTGAACACCGACGCCGAAGGGCGCCTGGTCATGGCCGACGGCCTCGTGGCCGCCTCCCATGAATTTCCCGACGTCATCATTGACGTTGCCACCCTGACCGGCGCGCAGGTGGTGGCACTGGGCCACCGCACAGCCGCCGTGATGGGCGACGACGGCGTGAGCGCAGCGCTGAAGGCTGCCGCAGACCGGGCCGGCGAACTCATCTGGCCCATGCCGCTGCCCGAGGAACTGCGCCCGTCGCTGGACTCCCCCGTGGCCGACCTGGCCAACATTGGTGAGCGCATGGGCGGCATGATGACGGCCGCCGTGTTCCTGCAGGAATTCATCGGCAAGGACAAGAACGGTGAGACCATCCCCTGGGCACACCTGGACATTGCCGGGCCGGCCTTCAATGAAGGCGCCCCGTACGGCTACACACCCAAGCAGGGCACAGGCATGGCCGTGCGCACGCTGGTGGCCTACGTGGAGGACGTCGTGGCCCGCAGCAACCAGCGGTGACCAATCCCATAGTGACTATGACCACAAACGGCTTTACTGTGACAGGGCCGAGGTGGAGCATGGAAGTTCTGACCGCTAAGGTGAGTGCTGAAAGCTTTTGTCCCTGACACCCGTGTGCCACCGACCCTTGATGGCATTGGCATTGGTGATCCTGGACATGTCAGGCCTGCCGTCCGCATCCGGACGGCAGGCCTGGCACAACAATTGATGAGATGGCGCGCGACCCCGTGCGCCACCCGAACGCGAGGGAGCGTCTAAGTGGCCGAACAGGCAGCTGGGCAAGAATTCGACATCCTGATTCTCGGTGGCGGCAGCGGCGGATACGCCGCGGCATTGCGGGCCGTCCAATTGGGCAAGACCGTGGGGCTGGTGGAGAAGGCCAAGTTGGGCGGGACCTGCCTGCACAACGGCTGCATTCCCACGAAGGCACTGCTGCACGCAGCAGAAGTTGCCGACCACGCCCGCGAAGGCGCCAAGATCGGCGTCAACGTTGAGCTCACGGGCATCGACATGAACGCCGTGAACGCGTACAAGGACAGCATCATCGCCGGCAAGTACAAGGGCCTCCAGGGCCTCATCAAGGGCAAGGGCATCACGGTCATCGAGGGTGAGGGCAAGCTCACAGCAGCAAACACCGTCACCGTCAATGGCGTGAACTACACCGGCAAGAACATTGTGCTGGCCACCGGTTCATACTCCCGCAGCCTGCCCGGGCTGGAAATTGGCGGCAAGGTCATCACCTCCGACCAGGCGCTCACCATGGACTACCTGCCCAAGAGCGTCATTGTGCTCGGCGGCGGCGTCATCGGCGTCGAATTTGCTTCCGTCTGGAAGTCCTTCGGCGTGGATGTCACCATCATCGAAGGCATGGCCTCCCTGGTCCCGAACGAGGATGCCTCGATCATCAAGGTCCTCGAGCGGACCTTCCGCAAGCGCGGCATCAAGTTCAACACGGGCACCTTCTTCCAGGGCGTGGAGCAAACCGCCGACGGCGTCAAGGCCACCCTCGTCGACGGCAAGACGTTCGAGGCCGACCTCATGCTGGTCGCCGTCGGGCGCGGCCCGTCAACGGCCGGTCTCGGCTATGAAGAAGCCGGCGTCACCGTCGACCGCGGCTTCGTCATCACCAACGACCGGCTCCACACCGGCGTCGGCAACATCTACGCCGTGGGCGACATTGTCCCGGGTGTCCAGCTGGCACATCGCGGGTTCCAGCAGGGCATCTTCGTGGCCGAGGAAATCGCCGGCCTGAACCCTGTGGTGGTTGAGGACATCAACATCCCCAAGGTCACCTTCTGCGACCCGGAAATCGCCTCCGTCGGCTTGAATGAAAAGCAAGCGAAGGAGAAGTTCGGCGACGCCAACGTTGAGTCCACCGAGTACAACCTTGCGGGCAACGGCAAGAGCGCCATCATCGGCACTGGCGGCATCATCAAGTTCGTCCGCGAAAAGGACGGTCCCGTGGTGGGCGTTCACATGATCGGCACCCGGGTGGGCGAACAGATCGGCGAGGCCCAGCTGATCGTGAACTGGGAAGCCTACCCCGAGGACGTTGCAGGCCTGGTGCACGCGCACCCCACCCAAAACGAAGCCCTCGGCGAGGCGGCCATGGCATTGGCCGGCCGCCCGCTCCACGGCTAGCAGTACCTCATTAGTGCACCCGGCGCCTGCGCCGGGTGCACTAAGCTCAAATACAAATAATCATTACTTAATCATTACTCATGAATTTCATGTCCGGCGCCTGGACAAGGCACCGCACAAAAAGGAGAACGGGGACGAAATGTCTGAATCCGTGAACTTGCCCGCCTTGGGTGAAAGTGTCACCGAAGGAACCGTCACGCGGTGGCTCAAGCAGGTCGGCGAACGAGTTGAAGTGGACGAGCCCCTGCTCGAGGTTTCCACCGACAAGGTTGACACCGAAATTCCGTCGCCGTTTGCAGGCATCCTGGAGCAGATCCTGGTTCCCGAGGACGAGACAGCAGAAGTCGGCGCCCCCCTGGCCATCATCGGATCCGGCGACGGCGCCGGCGCTGCAGCCCCCGTTGCTGAAGCTGCCCCGGTGGCCGAAGCAGCCCCCGCCGCGGAACCAGCATCTGCGGCCGAGCCGGTCGAGGCACCCGCCCCTGCCGCAGCCCCCGCAGGCGACACCTTCGAGGTCAAGCTTCCCGCACTGGGCGAGTCCGTCACCGAAGGCACCGTCACCCGCTGGCTGAAGGCAGTCGGCGAAACGGTCGAGGTTGACGAGCCGCTGCTGGAGGTGTCCACGGACAAGGTTGACACCGAGATCCCCTCCCCCGTTGCAGGCACCCTGCTGGAAATCCGCGTCCCCGAGGATGAGACCGCGGAAGTCGGCGGCACCCTGGCAGTCATCGGTTCCGGCGCCCCCGCACCGGTCACGGCTCCGGCGCCCGCCGCAGCACCTGTTGCAGCACCTGCGCCCGCCGCAGCACCTGCGCCCGCCGCAGCACCTGCACCCGTTGCGGCTCCCGCACCGGTGGCAGCGCCTGCACCGGTCGCCGCTCCGGCACCGGTGGCAGCACCTGCACCCGCCGCAGCACCCGCACCCGTAGCAGCACCGGTTCCGGTTGCCGCACCCTCGGCACCGGCAGCTTCCGAGTCCAACTACGTGACCCCGCTGGTCCGCAAGTTGGCCAACCAGCACGGCCTGGACATCAGCACTGTCGCCGGCACCGGCGTGGGCGGACGCGTCCGCAAGCAGGACGTCCTGGCCGCCGCCGAGGCCGCCAAGGCTGCGACAGCACCTGCCCCCAGCGCAACCGCAGCCCCGGCACCCAAGGCCGCTGCCGCCGTCGTGCCTTCTTCACTGCGCGGAACCACGGTCAAGGCCCCCCGCATCCGCCAGGTCATTGCCCGGCGCATGCGCGAGTCGCTGGAAGTTTCCACGCAGCTCACACAGGTGCACGAGGTCGACATGACGCGCATTGTCAAGCTGCGCAACCAGGCCAAGGGCGCGTTCCAGGCCGTCAACGGCACCAAGCTGACGTTCCTGCCGTTCATCGCCAAGGCTGTGACGGAGGCGCTCAAGCAGCACCCGAAGGTCAACGGCGAGTACAACGAGGAAACGCAGGAGATCACTTACCACAACGCCGAGCACCTGGCGATTGCGGTGGACACCGACAAGGGCCTGCTGGTACCTGTCATCTCCAACGCCGGCGACCTCAACCTGGCCGGCCTGGCCGGGCGCATCGCCGATGTTGCCGCACGCACCCGCAGCGGCAAGATCGGCCCGGACGAGCTGTCCGGCGGCACGTTCTCCATCACGAACATCGGCTCCGTGGGCGCCCTGTTCGACACCCCGATCATCAACCAGCCCAACGTTGCCATCCTGGGCACCGGCGCGATCGTCAAGCGCGCCGTGGTGGTGGCCGATGCAGACGGCGACGACACCATCGCCATCCGCCACATGATGTACCTGTGCCTGACGTACGACCACCGCCTGGTGGACGGCGCGGACGCCGGACGCTTCCTGCAGACCTTGAAGGCCCGCCTGGAAGAGGGCGCGTTCGAGGCCGACCTGGGCCTGTAACACACCCGCACCACAGCTTCGGGGTTGCCTTCCTCACAGGAAGGCAACCCCTTGCTGGTTTGTGGACACTTTGTCGCTAAGATACTGGCATGACTGTACTTCAGAGCATCCTGGTATTCCTGCACGTCCTCGGCGCCGCTGCGATCGTGGGCGGCTGGTTTGCCACCTTCAAAAAGCCCACCGTTTTGCCCATCCAGCTCTGGGGCGCCATCGCCCAGCTCGTGACGGGCCTGGCGCTGATGGGACTGGCCGAGGCCGGCTCGCCCGCGCCGGGCATGGCGTTCCACATCAAGATGACGGTGAAGATCCTCATTGCCATCTCCGTGCTGGTTCCTGCCATCATCGGCTACCGCAAGGCGTCCAAGGGCGAGGCTGTCCCCACCGGACTGGCCCATGCAGTTGGCGGCATGGCACTGATCAACATCGGTGTTGCCACGATTTGGGCCCTCTAGCACCAACTGACCTCGCGGCGCCTTCCTCCCTCCCGGTTTGTGACCACCGGGAGGGGCCCGGAAGGCGCCGTTTCGCGTTTTGGGCATAGGGTGGAACTACGCGCCAACCTGACGGCGCTTCACAGTGCACGCCCAGCCGCTTCACAGGAGCTGGGCCACCACCACGAACCAAGGAGTGAACATGGCTACGATTCGCAACGCCCACACCGGCTGGGTCGGCGACCTTCCCACCGGCGCCGGACAGGTTACCCTGGACAGTTCCGGACTCGGTACCTTTGACGTCACCTGGAAGGCCCGCGCCGAAGCCGCCGAGGGCAAGACCAGCCCCGAGGAGCTCATCGCCGCTGCCCACTCGTCATGCTTTGCCATGGCGTTCTCCAACGAACTCAGCAGCGCCGGCCATGCCGCCGACTACGTCAACACCTCCGCTGCCGTCACGTTTGTCCCCGGCACGGGCATCACCGGCAGCCACCTGACGCTGGCCGCCAAGATCCCCGGCATCAGCCAGGAGGACTTCGACCGCATCGCGAACGCCGCCAAGGCCGGCTGCCCCGTTTCGGCCGCGCTGGCCGGCATTGAAATCACCCTGGACGCCACGCTCGACGCATAACGCGCCCAGTGTACGGATAAGGCGGCCCCCATGTTGTGGGGGCCGCCTTATCCGTACCATCGGGGTGTCCTGGCCGCGTTGGCGACCGTCAGGGGCGCGGCGGCAGCGGCGCCGCGGCCACATTGCGGTAGCCCTCCAGTGCCGGCGGCCGCACGGTCGCAATCTCCTGCTGCATTTCCAGCAGCACGCCGATGGCGGCCTCCAGCTGCGGGTCGTTGCCCGCCAGGTGGTCGTGCGGCGGGAACGGCACCTCGATGTCCGGGTCCACGCCGTAGTTTTCCACGTGGAAGCCCTGGCCTTCGCGGAACCAGAAGGCATAGCGGGGCTGGGTGACCGCCGTGCCGTCGGCCAGTTGGAACTTGCCGTCTATGCCCACCACACCGCCCCAGGTGCGCATGCCCACCACGGGGCCGATCCCCCTCAGCTTTGCGACGGCGGTGATGATGTCGCCGTCGGACCCGGCAAACTCGTCCGTCAGGACCACCACGGGTCCGCGGGGCGCCTGCGAAGGATAGATTTCCGGTGCGCGACCGCGGCCCAAGGCCCAGGCGTCCATGCGGCGGCCAATGACCTCCGCCACCAGCTGGGACGTGTGGCCGCCCCGGTTCCGGCGCACGTCAACCACCAGGGCGTCCGCGGCCGTCTCGGTGTCCAGGTCGCGGTGCAGCTGGGCCCAGCCGCGCGGCATCATGTCGGGAATGTGGACGTAGCCAAAGGCGCCGTTGGATGCCTTGCGGACCATGGCGCGGTTCGTGGCCACCCACCGCTGGTAGCGCAGCCGCTCCTCGCTCTTGAGCGGCACGACGGCGACCCTCCGGCGGGCGGGCTGCCCGCCCTGGGTGCCGGGCCGGCTGCGCAAGGTGAGTTCCACAATCTTGCCTGCAGTGCCTGCCAGCAGCGGCCCCGGCCCGCCCGCGGGGACCGGCCTGCCGTTGACGGCCTCCAGGATCTCCCCCGGGCGCACCGCCACCCCGGGCGCAGCGAGCGGCGAAAAAGCCTGCGGGTCTGAGGACTCGCCGGTGAAAATCTCCTTAACGGCATAGCCGTCGGGGGTGGCCTCCAGCACGGCGCCCAGGTGGCCCTGGGCTCCGGCACCTTCCTCCACAAGGGGTGCGGGGGTGACGTACGCGTGGGAAGTGCCCAGCTCGCCATGCAATTCCCACAGCAGGTCCACCAGGTCGCTGTGGCTGCCCAGGCGCTCCACGATGGGCCGGTACCGGTCGTGGACGCCTTGCCAGTCGACCCCTGCCATGTCCGGGGTGTAGAAGAAGTCACGCTGCAGACGCCAGGCCTCCTCAAATGCCTGCCCCCAGGCTTTGACGGGGTCCAGGCGGAGCACGATCCGGTCCAGCCCGACGTCAAAGGCAGCGTCGTTGTCCTTGGCCGGCTTGTTGCCGGCCGGGAGCACCTGGACGGCACTGCCAAGGATTGTCACCAGCCACTTGCCATTGCCGCTCACCCTGAAACGGTCCAGTTCCGGCACAATCACGGTGGTCTTGCCCGTCACCAGGTCAAAGTGTTCCAGGCGGGCGGCAGGCGGCTTGGCTGAAGCATTGGCCAGGCCGTCCCCGGTTGCCCCGGCTGCCTGCTCCACCTGCCACAGCAGCCCGCCGCCAATGGCGGCCAGGTCCACGTAGCGGTCCTGGGCCACCGGGACGGCAATGATGCGCGCGGGGAGCCCGTCAGCATCAACCGCCACGGTCACGGGAGTATCAACGGCCTCCCCTGCGGCGTCCGGATCCTTCGGTGCCGGGGCTCCCCCCACATGCGGTCCAAACGGCGACGGCGTCCCTGCCGCGAGGGCTATCAGGAACGGCTTGACGGACAGGGGGAAGCCGAGGTCAAAGGAATGGGTGTCGTACACGGGGTCAAAGCTGCGCTGGGAAAGGAAGGCCACAAATTTGCCGTCGGGGGTGAAGACGGGCCGGTGGTCTGCAAAGCGGCCGTCGGTCAGTTCGACTATGCGCTCCCCGGCACCGCTGGCGGGCGCCACGGCCGCCATGCGCAGCCTGGCACGCTTCTCGTCCTGGTCCAGGGGTTCGCTCCACGCCAGCCAGGCGGAGTCGGGGCTGAATGCCAGCTCGGACACCGGCCCGGCGGGAGTTTCGGAAACCACTTCCATGGATCCCTTGTCGACGTCCACCAGCAGGACCTCGCCAAATTCGGTGCCGACGGCAATGTACTTCCCGTCCGGGCTGGCCACGGCTTCGGCGGCACGGGTGCGTTTCGGGTAGTCGATGCGCCGCAACTCCGCGGCCGGGGGTGCTGCCTGCGCCACGGCGCCGCTGCCTTCCGCGGCAGCAGAACCCAGCTCCGGCGCATGTGGGGCGGATGCAGCGTCGCGTTCCGGGGTGGAGGCGACATGGAAAGTTTCACTGTTGACGGCCTGCGCCGAGACGGGCTGCGGCAACTGGCCGCCGTCGGGCTCCCCCTCGGCAGCCGCCGGGGCATCGGACGCAGTCAGGCCCACCGGCGCCGCGGGGAAAACCTCGGCGGCCGTCTCGCCGGCCGCCGCCAGAGGGGCGATGTACAGCGCCTCCTCGCCCCCGGTGTCGGCCACATACAGGACATGCCCGTCGCCAAGCGGGCGTGCCAGCCGCGCCCGGACGCCCGGTTCCGCCGCCAGGACCCGTGCGGGCCCCTCGCGGTGGGTCAGCCAGTGGACGGTGCCGTGGCTTTCCACGATGCTGGCCTGGCCGGAGTCGGCCGGCACCACCTGGCCCAGGTGCTCGCCCGGGTCCAGCGGGCGCGGGGTCCTGAAGCTGGCCGGGGCGCCGAGTGTGATTTCCAGCTGCCGGGCCTCGGCGTCGAGGTTGTCCAGAACGAACAGGTTGCCGGCAGATTCAAAGACAATCCGGGTCCCGTCGGTGCTGGCGTGGCGGACGTAAAACCCCTCAAAGTCGGTGTGCCGGCGCAGTCCCGAGCCGTCCGGCAGCACGGAGTACAGGTTGCCGTGCCCTTCGTGATCGGACAGGAAGGCGATGCGCCCGCCAACCCACATGGGGTCGCAGAGGTTGCCGTCCAGTTCCGGCACCAGCCGGGTGAACTCGGCAGAGCCATCCGCATCGATCCACAGCTTTCCCCCGGTGCCTCCGCGGTACCGCTTCCAGGCGGCCGGCTCCCGCGACAGCACGGAGGAGAGCACCATGGGCCGTTCATCGCCCACGACGGGACCATAAGCAATGCTGTCCACGGGCCCGTACCGCAGCGGATTCAGCCTCCCGCCCGGCAGTCCGACGGCGTACGCCCACGTCAGGCGGGAATCCGGCTGTTCGCAGGCGCTGGTCACCAGCACGTCCCCTTCCGGGGTGAATCCCTTGACCAGGGTGGACGGATGGCCCCAGTAGGTCAACTGTTCGGCCGCGCCCCCGGAGACGGGGGCCGCCACCACTTCCGGTGCCTCGCCGCGGGTGACGGTCCAGACCAGGTGGCTTCCGTCGGGGGTGAACCGCGGGTTGCGTGGCGGGGACGCCTCGGCGGACACGCGCCAGGCCCGTCCGCCGGCCAGCGGGGCAATCCAGACGTCGTCCTGGGCCACGAATGCAAGCAGGTCCTGGTTGACATGGGGGTAGCGGAAATAGCTGGAGGAGGTCATTTACGTATCTTAGCCATTGCTCAGGCCGGTCACGGGAGAATCTCCTGAATCACCCAGCGTTTGTTGACCTGCACCAGCAGGATCGACAGGTGCTGCCGCCGTTCCGTGTCCTGCCGGTGCACCACGGTGCCGGATGAATCCTGTTCGGCAAAAGGGCTGGTGGTGACCGTGGCAGTCACGGTTGCGGTGGGAGTGGGTGCATCAGATCCGCCAGTCAGGAGCCTCGCCTGCGCAAGCTGCGCGCCTTCGACGGCAATGTCCAGCCCGGCCAGCGTGTGCCCGGACTGCACCAAGCTCCGTGCAATGGCTGCATCGGCCAGCATGGCCGGGGAACCGGCCGCATTGACAGCTTCCAATAGCGGCAGGTCCGCGTTCGACAGCGCGAAGGAGCGCAGCCAGGCGAGGGCCGGCAGGGCTGTGGCCGGATCCGTGGACATGAGGGCGGTGCGGATGGCCGGCGGCACCCTTGCCGCCACCGATCCCAGCGGTGCCTGGACAGGCACGTTGCCACCGGCAACCGCCCCTGTTCCTGCGCCACTTGCCGCCACCGTCGGTGCCCCATCCCGTCCGGGGTGCCCCGTGGCGCCTGCCGTGAGCTGCCAGCCGGCCAGTGTTCCCGCCACTACGGCCATGGCGGCCAGCCCGGCCAGCCAACGGAGCTTTCGGGGGCTCGTCCCGGGCCCGCTCTGAGCAAAGGCGATCGGGGGGTCCTGCCGCTTCCGTGAACGGCGCCGCCTGGGCCGGGCCGGGCGGAGGGGCCGCTTGAGCACCGTGCCGGCCAGGCGTCCCCAGCCGGTCCGGGGCCCGGTCTGCCGTGCCCTGCGGGTCAGGAGGTCCGGCAGGACGCTCGGGTGCACCGAAGCGGCCAGGGCCACCGGCTCCGCCCGGGCGCTGCGAAAGACTGCCTGGGCGAAGGCAGCCGCCGTGGGCCGCTGCCCGGCATTGTCGGCCAATGCGGCCTCCAGTGCCGCGGCAAGCTCCACCGGAACGCCGGGAACATGCATGCTCAGGGGCATGCGGTCCCGGGTGGCCGGCGGCGGCTGGCCCGTCAGCGCGAACCACCCCACGGCCGCCATGCCGTAAACGTCCGTTGCCGCCGAAGGATGCCCGTCGGAGAGCGGGCGGAACCCCGGTGTTCCGCCGCCGGAAACCTCGCCCTGCCCCACCAGGCGGCCAAATCCCAGATCGCCAAGCACCGGCTTGCCGTGGGCTGTCAGGAGTACATTGCCGGGGGAAACATCGCCGTGGACCACCCCGTTGGCCTGCAAAAATGACAACACCTGGCCCAGCGGGGTCAGGATCGTCACCACCTCCCCCACCGTCAGGGGACCACGGGCCGCCACGATGTCACGCACCGACCCTCCCGCGGCGTGGTCCATCAGCAGAGCGCTGCCTCCCTCCCAGGCGCCGCCCAGACCGACGACACCATGGATCCGGAGCAGGTGCTCGTGGTCATAATGGGCCAGGATGCGCCACTCCTGTGTGATCTCGCTCGCATTGTTACGCCCATCCCCGAATTCCGCTGCTGTGCCGCCCTGCCGGCCAGCCCCGCCGGGCAGGTAGCACTTGGCAGCCAGCGGTGCCGAGCCGTCCTGCGGCTGCACCAGCCACACCGAGCCCTGCGCCCCGCCGCCAAGCCAGCGGACCGTGTCATATCCGGCGATCTCCGGTACACGCCGCTCGCCGCCTTGCTCCCCGTTTGCCTCCATACACCAGTGATAGACCATTTTTGACATTCCTGCCGAAAGTTATCCACAGGACCGTTGTCCACAGGGGCGTTTTCGGATTTAGGCGAATTTCCTTCGTCGCCTAAAGTGGCAGCTATGACTGTTGAGTTCACAGAGGTCGGTTTTGCCCCGGATTTTGTCGACTACAGCGGTGCCTGGGACCAACAGCGCAAGGTGCACGACGCCGTCGTCGCCGGCGCTGCGGGAAACACGGTGCTGCTGCTCGAACACTCCGCTGTTTACACGGCTGGAAAACGTACCGAAGACCATGAACGCCCCTTTGACGGCACCCCCGTCATCAATGTTGACCGGGGCGGCAAGCTGACCTGGCACGGCCCGGGCCAACTGGTGATGTACCCGATCGTGCGCCTGAAGGATGCCCATGGAATCCGGGAATACGTCCACACCCTGGAAGAGATCATCATAGAAACGCTGGCCGCCTTTGGTGTGGCCGGAGTCCGGGTTGAAGGCCGCGCCGGCATCTGGCTGCGGGCCGACGGCACCGCCCCGGACCGCAAGATTGCCGCCATCGGCATCCGCGTCCACGACGGCGTCACCATGCACGGGATCGCCATCAACGCCAATAACGACCTGGCACCCTACGCCCAAATCATTGCCTGCGGCATTACCGATGCAGGCACCACCACCATCGCGGCGGAAACCGGCAACGACGTTGGGCCTGCAGCACTGGTGCCCATCCTCGAGGCAGCCACCCGCCGCCTCCTGGGCCCCCTGGTCGAGGATTTCACCCCTGGCCTAGTAGCGACCGGCACCGCTGCTGTGCAGCACCCGGCAGAAGGAGTATTGGCATGACGTTGGCACCTGAGGGGCGCAAGATGTTGCGCATTGAGCAGCGGAACGCGGCGGTTCCGGTGGAGCGCAAGCCGGAGTGGATGAAGGCCAAGGTGGAGATGGGGCCGGAGTTCATTGCGATGAAGAACCTGGTCAAGGGCCAGGGCCTGCACACGGTGTGTGAGGAGGCCGGGTGCCCGAACATTTTTGAGTGTTGGGAGGACCGGGAGGCCACGTTCCTGATTGGCGGGTCCGAGTGCACGCGCCGCTGCGACTTCTGCCAGATCGACACGGGCAAGCCGTCCCCGATCGACATGTTTGAGCCGACGAAGGTGGCGAGGTCGGTGGTGCAGATGAACCTGCGCTACGCGACCGTGACCGGGGTGGCCCGGGACGACCTGGCCGATGAGGGGGTGTGGTTGTACGCGGAGACGGTCCGCAAGATCCACGAGCTGAACCCGAACACGGGGGTGGAGCTGCTGATCCCCGACTTTTCCGGCAAGCCCGAGCACATTGCCGCGATCTGCGAATCCGCCCCGGAGGTCTTCGCCCACAACGTCGAGACGGTCCCGCGGATCTTCAAGCACATCCGCCCCGCGTTCCGCTACGACCGCTCCCTGGACGTCATCAGCCAGGGCCGGGACCTGGGCATGGTGACGAAGTCGAACCTGATCCTGGGCATGGGCGAGACCCGGGCCGAGGTCTCCGCGGCCCTGCAGGACCTGCACGACGCCGGCACGGACCTGATCACGATCACCCAGTACCTGCGCCCCTCCGAACGGCACCTGCCCGTGGACCGGTGGGTCAAGCCCCAGGAATTCCTCGAACTCGCCGCCGAGGCCGAGCAGATCGGCTTCCTCGGCGTCATGTCCGGGCCGCTGGTGCGCTCCTCCTACCGGGCCGGGCGCCTCTGGGCCACCGCGATGCGCAAAAAGGGCCGGGACATCCCCGAACACCTCGCCCACATCGCCGAGGGCATCGAGGACTCCGGCCACACCCGCCAGGAAGCCGCCTCCCTCATCGCCGCCCG
>NZ_JAJLOZ010000049.1:0-35534 GCF_025548615.1 Arthrobacter sp. A2-55
CCGGAACCACCGTGGTTGCCGACAACTTTGAATCCGGAGTCCTCAGCAACTGGGCCGTCAACACCGGCGGTGACGGAACAGCCGCCGTCGTCAACACCGCAGCCGTCACCGGCGCCTGCTCCACGCACCTGCACGCAAGCACGGCGGCCGGCTCCATCGCGACCCTGACCAAAACCATTCCGGCCGGCCTCGGGGACGTCTACGCAGACGGCTACCTTGACGTCGCGGGACTGTCGACTCAAGGAGGCGCAAACTCGTACTTCCGCTTCTATAGCGGCACCACCCGTGTTGCCGCCATCTACCGCAACGTTGCCGACGGCAGCCTGTGGCTTGAAACGCTTTCGCCCACCAACGTCTGGACACGCACCAAGCTGACCGGCACCCCCGTCAGCCTGTGGCGCTGGCACCACCTCCAGATGCACGTGCTGCCCAACGGGGCGGCAACCACCGTGCAGGTCTGGCTGGACGGAACCAGTGTATTCTCCAGCAGCACCGTCAACGGCCGCATCGGCGACATCACCTCTGTGGCAACGGGCAATGAATTTGCCGGCCAGCAGGGTGACCTCTACCTGGACAATGTAATCATCAAGGCCCAGCCCGTTGCCAACTGCGCTGCGGCAGTCCTGCCCACCAATTCATTCCCCGGAACAACGGTGGTGGCGGACGGCTTTGAGTGCGGAAACCTCAACAAGTGGACACTCCAATTGGGAGGCGACGCAACAGCCACCGTCCAGCAAACAACCGTCCATACGGGACTGAGCGCGGCCAGCCTGGTCACCACCACGAACAACCTGTCGCGGGCGAACCTGTCCCACGCCATCCCCGCCGCGTCCACGGACGTATACGCGGACGGCTGGTTCAACATCACGGCCATCGGGCCGGTGGGCAATGACGTGCCGTACTTCCGCTTCTGGACCGGCTCCACCCGGTTTGCGGACATCTACCGGTACAACTCCACCGGGCAGCTGTGGCTGCGGGTCCTGTCCCCCGCTGGCACGGATATCTACGCACAGCTGACCACGGCGTCCATTTCGCTCAGTGCCTGGCACCACGTGCAGATGCGTGTGGCAGCTGCGGGCCCAACCACAACCATCCAGGTCTGGCTGGACGGCGTGCAGGTGTACAACTCACCGACCGTCAACACCTCGGCCACCAGCACCACCTCGGTGATGATGGGCTCGGAGCACTACCCGCAGCCGGCATCCATCAACATCGACGACGTGATCATCAAGGCAGTGCCGTGACAACCAGCGAGACCCCGCAGGGCACCACCGCGGCAGACGGGGAACTCCCCGTCTCCGTGGTGGTCCCTGCCCGCAATGCCGCGCGCTGGCTGGCCGAATGCCTGGCCAGCGTCGCGGCGCAGCACCCGGCGGAGATCATCGTGGTGGACGGCTGCTCCACGGACAACACCGTAGAGCTGGCCACCAACGCCGGGGCCCATGTGATTTCCGACGGCGGACGCGGCCTCCCAGCTGCCCGCATGATGGGTGCCCGCGCAGCCACGCAGGACACGCTGGCCCTCATCGATGCAGACGTCCTCCTCCCCGCAGGCTCCCTGAAAGCCCTCCTGGACGAGTTCACAGCAGGCCACTACGACGGCCTGCAGTTTGGCCTCGCCAGCCGCCCCGACGAGGAGGAATACTGGGCCCAGGCACTTGCCTGGCACCACAACCACAGCCGCGTGCGTGAATGGTTCTGCGTGTGCGCCACACTGATGCGCCGCGACGTGCTGCTCCAGCTGGGCTTTGACGAATCGTTCCGTTCCGGCGAGGACGTGGAGCTGCGCATTCGGCTGCAGCACGCGGGCGCCCGGCTGGGCGTCTCACGCAAGACCATCGTGGGGCACCGTTTCAGCGGCGGCTTCGACACGGCCCGCGACCAGTGGGAGCAGGACGGAGCGGGCCTGGCCCGGACGGCCGCCAAGCATCCCTCACGCGCCGGCTGGATGGTGGCGCTGCCGCTGCTGGCCACCATCCGCGGGGCGGGCCTGTCCCTGGTCCTGGCCCCGCGCTACCTTCCGTACTGGGCGGGATTCCTGGGCTACAACTACCGGTCGATGGTCTCGGAGTGGATGCACGGCACCCGGGCCCACCCATGACTGGCCGCGAGCTGCTGGACCGGCTCCACCCCGGCCAGGTCCAAAGCGAGTCCATGGGGGCCAACACGCTTTCGCTGGCAGCCGCCCGCGTGGCGCCCATGGTGGTGGGCTTCGTCTTCTGGGCGCTGGCCGCATTATCGCTCTCCCCGGCGCGACTGGGGCTGGGCTCGGCCCTGGTTTCCGCAGTGCTGCTGTCCGTCCAGCTCGCGCTCCTTGGCGTGGGCCCGGCCACCGTCTCCCTCCTCCCCGGCCAGCACGACGCCGGCCGCCGCCTTCTCAGCGCCTCGCTGGCTGCCGTGGTGGTCACCTCCGTGGTGGTGGGCGTGGCGGTGGTGCTGGTCACGCGGGCCCTGGGCGGGGTGACCGGCGCCGCGTGGGACAGCCCGGCCGTGGTGGCCGCCTTCCTGGTGGCCGCCGTGCTGGCCACTGTTGCCTACCAGCTGGACCACATCGCGGTGGCGCAGTCCAGCTCCCACCATGCACTGTCCCGCAGCCTGGTGCAGGGCCTGGTCCAGCTTGGCGCGCTGGGCCTGGGCCTGCTGGCGAAGAACGACGGCGTGCTGACGCTCCTTACTTCCGTGGCCGCGGGAGCGCTGGCCAGCGTGGTGCTGGGCCTGGTCCAGCAGTGGCGCCGCGGCTTGCGGCCCACGCGTTTTGGCGCGCCCGAGGCGAAGCTGCTGCTGCGGCACGGCCTGCCCAACCACGCGCTGATGCTCTCGGACAGGGCACCGGGTTACCTGCTGCCGCTGGTGGTCACAGCCGCCGTTTCAGCCACGGCCACGGCGTCCTGGTACATGGTCTGGATGCTGTCCACGGCAGTGTTTTTTGTGCCCCAGTCGGCCGGCTATTCGCTCCAAGCCAAGCTTGCCGGGCAGGGCGCTCCGAGACTGGGTGTCCCGCAGCAGGGCGTGTCGCGGCAGAGTGTTCCGCAGCAGGGCGCTCCAAGACCGAGTGTCCCGCAGCAGGGCGCTTCGAGACTGGGCGTATCGCAGCAGGGCGTTCCGCGGCCAGCCCCCGGCGGGCCCGGCCCCGCAGCCTGGCCAGCCGCCGGCGGTCCCGGCTCCGTGGCCTGGCCCGCCCCGGCCAGCTGGGCGAATCCGGTGAGGGCCTTGGTGCGCAAGGCACTGCTGCTGAGTGTGGCGCTGACGGCGGGCTCCGCCGTGGTGCTGGTCGTGGCGGGGCCCGTCCTGCTGAAGCTGCTGGGCCCGGTGTACGAGCAGGGGTGGCCCCTGCTGCTGATCATGGCCCCGGCGCTGCTGGTGGGCTGCGTGACGCAGGTGTATTACGGCCTGTGCCGGGCGCGGAACCGGCTGGCGGAGGCCACGGCCGTAGCCGTGGTGGCGGCGTTGATTGCCGTGGTTCCCGCCGCCGCGCTGGCCTCGCAGCGCGGGCTGGAGGGGGTTTCGCTTGTATGGCTGGCCGGCCAGGTGGTCGCGGCGGGGCTAGCGGCGTGGCGGCTGAGCGTGCTGACCTCCAAGGCCCAGGCACCCCAGTCCCCCGGGTCCAAAGCCTCCGCGTCCAAAGCCTCCCCGTCCAAAGCCCCCACGTCCAGGAAGCTGACATCCAGGAACCTGACATTCCAGGACCAGGCGTCCCAGGCCCCCGCATCCAAGTACCAGGCGTCCCAGATCCTTCCCTCACCTGCGCGGGACGTCCACCCCAAGCTGCAGGGCGACCGCCCGGGCAATCTCCGGCGCGCCCTCCGCCTGGACCATCGGGACGCCCTTGCGCAGGAACAACTGCTGCGCCACAGCGACCAGCGCCACACGTACACCTCTGACCATGACACGGAGCTGCCCAAGGTGCCCGGCCTGCGCGCGGCCTGGCGCAGGCAGTATTCCCATTATGTGGACGCACGCGTCCGCCTGACGGACGCCGTCGAGCGGGTGGAGAGCAGGATGCGCCACAGGATGGTGCGCGGCGAGGGTGCGGCGTCGTCGTCCTTGGCCTTGCTGGCGGCAGCGGCACTGGCAATGGGTGTGTGGGGCGCGCTGCACGCCGACGTCGGCAAAATCGGCTCCCTGGGCGTCATCACGGCGCTGCCTCCTGAGTACTTCCCCGCCGTGGCTGCGGCCGTGGCCGGCGTGGCGCTGTCACTGGCCCGGCGCCGGCAGCACGTGTGGGTGCTGGTGGTGCAACTGGTGGTGTTGATCTTCCTGCTGCATGGCCTGGACCCGATGATCCACGGAACCCCCCGGCTGGAGGCCAGCTACCGGCACCTCGGGATCACCGCCTACATCGGCGCCGACGGCCAGCTGGACACCAAACTGGATGCCTACTTTTCCTGGCCGGGGTTCTTTGCCCTGCTGGCCATGTTTTCAAAAGCCACGGGACTCCCGTCGCTGATGCCGCTGGCCACGTGGGCGCCCCCGGTCGTCAACCTGCTCCTGCTGCCGGTGCTGCTGGCCATCGCCCGGCGCGTGACCGGGCACTGGCGCGCCACGTGGGCGGGGGTTTGGCTGTTTTACCTGACCAGCTGGGTGGGACAGGACTACCTCGCCCCGCAGGCCTACGCATACATCGTGGGGCTGACGGTACTGGCGGCGGTCCTCGCCGCCTATGGTGGGCGGGCCTGGAAGGGGACGGCAAGCAAGTGGCGCCGCGTGGTGGACTGGATGGATCCGAAGGTGTATCCGGCACCAGGCCTGTCCCGACCCGTTTCGGCCATGCTCATTTCCTGCTGCATTGTGATGCTGGTGGCCATGACAGCGGCCCACCAGCTGACGCCCTTTGCCGTGGCGGCGGTGCTGCTGGGGCTCGTGGCAATTGGCCAGCTGCGGCTGCGCCTGGTGTCGGCGCTGGCCATTGCAATCCCTGTTGTATGGCTGGTTTTTGTTGCCACCCCCTACCTGGTGGGCCACATGGACACCTTGTTCGGATCCGTGGGCAACGTGAGCCAGACCATAGCCGTGACGAAGCGCGTTTCAGGCGACCCTGGACACCTCTTTGTTGTCGCGTCCCGCATTGCAGAGTCGGCGTTCATGTGGCTGGCGGCTGGCACCGGAGCATGGCTGCTGGCCCACCGGCACCGCCCCTGGCTGGCCGCCTCGGCAGCGGTCGGCATACCCCTGCTGCTTCTGCCACTGCAGCCGTACGGCGGTGAACTGCTGATGAGGGTGTACCTGTACAGCCTGCCGTTTTCCGCCCCCCTGCTGGCCACCCTGCTGCTGCCAGCAGGAGGGCGCAGGCCCAGGGTGTGGCGCACGGTGCTGGTCGCCGTCGTCGGGCTGGCGCTGGCGGGGACAACCATGGTGACCCGGTATGGCAATGACGCCCTGGAGACCTTCTCGCAGGGCGAATTGGCGCTGGTCAGCCAGCTTGACCATGCGGCCCCCAACGGCGCCGTGGTGATTGAAGCCGTCCACGACACCCCGTGGCGCAGCGTCAAGTACGCCACCTACAAGTACCGCACTCTGCTGCCCGGCAAGCCACAGGCCGACGCCCCGGAGCTGGCCTGTTCCTTTGTGGAAGAGCTGGCGGCAAAGTCCGGGGCCTACCTGCTGGTCACGCAAAGCCAAATCGACTCCGCAGAGATGCTGGGAATCGGCCCGCCCGGTGCCGTCCAGCACTTTGTTGACACATGCCAGCAGCGCGATGGCTGGCGAGTCCTGGTGCACAACACTTCCGGAATCCTCATCCACATCAACGGAGCAACCAATGCGAATCCCCAAGAATCTCCCGGATCTGGCCCTAGCCGTGTTGGCTATCGCTTCACTACCCCTGGCCCTGGCGGGACCGCCGGCACTGCGGGCGGCAGTGGTGGGGGCGTTGCTGTTGACTGGCCCGGGCGGGGCGGCGGCGCTGTGGTTCTGGCGGGCTAGCCCCAGCCGCCGGTCCAGGCTGGCCCTGGGTGCTGCTTTCCACATTGCCCTGGCCATCAGCCTCAGCCTCGGCACATCGCTGCTGGTGGCCACCGGCATGGTCTATGGACACCTTTGGAATCCGTCCGCAGGCGTGTGGGCGGTGGCCGGGCTGACCTTGGTGCTGCTCGGACTGCCGCGGCTGCCCCACATCACCTGGCAGCAGTTCCTCTACGGACAGAACGCGGAGAAATATGGCCACGGCGCAGCGTCCCGGGGGCACGGCGCAGCGTCCAGCGGGCACGGAACGGCGTCGAGCGGGCACGGCGCAGCGTCCAGCGGGCACGTCACGCCAAAATCCTGGACCAGCACAGTCAAATTTTGGCACAGCGTTGGAAAGTCCTTGCGCAGCACAGGAAGGGTGGCCCGCCATGTTGCCAGCTAATCTACCGGCCCGCAGCGACCGGCGGTCCAGGGCTCACCAGTCCGAGGCTCACCAGTCCCAATCACCCGTGGCCAAGCCGTGGTGGACCAAGTCACCGTGGTCCAGGGCACGGTGGACCAAGTCGCCCTGGTCCAAGGCTGCTGCCATCGCTGCAGTGCTGTCCACCGTGTTCCTCGGGGCCTGCTCTTCTGGTCAGGCGGGCTCGCCCGGCGCCACCACCCACATTCCGGACCCCACCCCGCCGTCGGCCGTCAGCCATGTTTTCGTCATCATGCTGGAAAACGTCTCCTATGACAGCGCTTACGGTCCCAAGCCCATCTACCCCTACCTGGCCAACACCCTGCGTCCCGAGGGCGTGCTCCTAAACCAGTTCTACGGGGTGGCCCACTGGAGCCTGGGCAACTACCTGGCCATTCTGGGCGGCACCTCACCCACCAAGGACATCCAGGGCGACTGCACCAAATACACGGACATGACGGATGCCCAGCCGGCTGCGGACGGCCAGGTCACGTCAAAGCACGGCTGCGTCTTCCCGAAATCCGTCCCCACCCTCGCCAACCAGCTCACGGACAACAACCTGACGTGGAAGGGCTACATGCAGGACATGGGCGCGGCACCCTACCGTGAACAAGCCAGCTGCGGCATTCCCAGCCTTGGCCCGGACAAGTCGGACCTGACCCAAAACTCCGTGCCCGGGGACAACTACGCAGCCCGCCACAATCCTTTCATCTACTTCTCGGCGGTGCGCGACACACCGGCCTGCGCCGCCAATGTCAAGCCGCTCGACCAGCTCACCACTGACCTGAAGACTGCCGCGACCACACCAAACTTCGCCTTCATTTCTCCCAGCCTGTGCGACGACGGCCACAATGAATGCCCCGCCCCCCGGACCCCCGACAGCTGGCTGTCCACCTGGATCCCCCTGATCCAGGCATCGCCCGCATACAAGAACAGCATGATCATCATCCTGGCGGACGAGGCGAAGAACGATTCCCGCGCCTGCTGCCAGGAGCCTTCCGGCCCCAACGTGCCGCACCCGGGCGGGCCGAATTCCGCACTGCTCCAGGCTCAAGGAAATGGTGCCGGCGGTGGGCGCATTGGCGCACTGGTGCTCTCACCTTTCGTGAAGGCAGGATCCACCAGCACCATCCCGTACAACGACTACTCGCTGCTGCGGTCCATTGAAAACCTGTTCAGCCTGCCGCACCTGGGGTACGCCGCGCAGCCCGGGCTGGTGCCCTTCGGCCCCGATGTCTGGACGTCCAAAGCCCAGACATCGTCCGCTTTGCCCGTCCCCACACCCACCAACTAAGGTGCATCTCTCACCGATCAGGCCAGGCCGACAAGTAACGAATCCGCTGCTTGGAGTGGTGGCATGCCAAAGACGAGTGGCAGCCACCCTATCGATCCCTTGACGGCCCACCGTAGGCTCGGTTCTGAAGTCGATGACCGAAAGAGGGGTAGGCCGTCATATGAGCGCCAGGTATGCAAGGAACAGGTTCGAACAGCGCAGCCACACGGGGAGGTACGTGTCGCTGGGCGTTCTCTCCGCCATCGTTGCGGTAGTGATAATTTTCGTCTGGCTGCATTAGCCCTGACCAATAGTTAAGGAAGGCCACGCGGGTGGCCTTCCTTTGCCATGCCCAAAACCAATTAGCAATTCATGAAAGCATTCTCCTCAAAAAGCGAGTGATGAATTCCGGAAGTCGAGTGTTGACGACGCGTTAATCGAGTGACCGGGACGCCGAAATCAAGTGACATTGCCAATAAAGACGGGTGGTTTCCACCCTTGTTTTAAAAATCTTCCGATCATAGTCTTCTATTGCCGCACCTAGCGACGGCTCTACATTGTTGCGGGCATTTATAAGGCGAGCCAAAGAATTTGGACATCGCTTCATTCAACGCTGCCCAAGATTAATATTTCGCCAGGCATTCCCATGCCATAAAGAGCATAATTCTGACGGCCGGGGGAATTCATTTGTTGAATTACCTGGCCACTGAAGCATCACCTGAAAATACTTTGGAAAGTTGGGGAACTAATGCATAACAAGCCAGAGCACGTTCAAACCAATGCGGGGAAGTCATCGCCTCCGCGCAAACTCCGGTCGACCCTCCTGTCGTCGGCGGCCATCCTTGCCCTTGGCTTTGCAAGCCTTGGCGCTCTGGCCGCTGCACCCGCAAATGCCACGCCGGGCTCGGACTACGAAGTCACCATTTGCCACGCCACGTCGGCGGTGAACAACCCATACGGGCCCAAGCCAATCACTGTGGACGTTGCCTCGATACTCAACGAGCCTGGTCATTCTGGCCACACCGGCCCGGTGTTCGCCGCCGGCATGACCTCGGGCTGGGGCGACATCATCCCGCCCATTGGCAATAACGGCGACCAGTACGCCGGGATGAACTGGACCGCTGAAGGCCAAGCTATTTACAACAACGGCTGCCGGATTCCTGGCACAACAGACATTTCACTCGCCGCGCCGGCAGTCGTCCAGGCCGTCTGCACGGACAGCGTGCTGTCCGCCCCGTCGGTAACCCCGGTTGCCATCGAAGGCGTCACGTACCAGACCTCCGGCGACGTCGCCAACCGCGGCACTGCCACCGTGACAGCTGCGGCCACCGAGCCCTTTACTGCACTTACAGCCGGCAATGGCTGGGTCCTGAAGGAAGACGGTACGGCAACGTTCACCGTCACCTTTGAAACCGTGGAATGCAACTCCACCCCTCCGACTCCAGTCGACATTCTGCTGACAGCTCCGGCCGTAGCCCAGGCCCTCTGCACGGATGGCGTGCCCTCCACGCCGTCAGTAACCCCGGTTGCCATTGACGGCGTCGAGTACCAGACCACCGGCAACGTCGCCAACCGCGGCACCGCAATCGTTACTGCCACCGTCACAACCGACAACACCCAACTGGTGGCTGCCGATGGCTGGAACCTGAATGAAGATGGCACGGCCACCTTTACTGTTGCCTTCGACAAGGTGGCCTGCCCGGCTGTCGTGGTGACCACACCTCCGGCCACCACCACCACGCCGGCTGCGCCCGCAACAAGTGACCCGGCAGCCACCACCTCAGCCGTTCAGCCCACGGGCCTGGCTGAGACAGGTGCGAACTCCGGATTCTTCCTGGCCCTGGGCGCCTTGCTCCTGGGTCTTGGTGGAGTCGCCGTGTGGCGCACCCGCCGGACTGCCGGCAAGCACTAACGGCACCAACTGCTGGAAAGTGAGCGGACCACAAAGGTCCGCCACGGACTGATATTGCACAAATGTGGCCCGGACATTCCCCTTCAAGGGAATGTCCGGGCCACATTGTTTTGTCTGACATCGCCGCCCCGAAGCCGCCTCGAAGCCGCCCCGAATGGGTGACTGATCCAAGTACGGAAATGTGCTACCCGAGTGTTTCCTGGGAAAACACGAGTGACCATCACGCTAGCAGTGATTAATATCACGAACCTAGCCTTGCAGTACTGATCTGAGGCTGGGGCGGAGAAGCAATTGTTACTCGTACCAAGAATGTGGAATTGGCTAGCTGGAGCAATGCTCGCCGGCCGTTCACAATGCGCCCCCATCACCGTGGAATTCCACCGATTATGCACGTGATGAAGAGGCGCTCATTCACGTTAAACATGCCTTGAAAAAAGAGCATGAAATCAACGGGTCTCGTTGGCAAAGGTAACGAAGAAGAAACAAGAAATGGGGAATCATGTTAGGGAAGTCCAGAAAGTCATTGCACCGGTTGGGAGGTGGTGTTCCGAGGCGGAAGTGGCTGTCCCAGCTCTTGGCTGTGATGGCTGCCCTAGCCATGACGTTTGCAGGTCTCGTCGGTCTGGCAGTGGGCCCGGCCGCAGCCGCCTCCGGTGACGACATCACGTTCTGCCACGCAACAGGCAGCTACTCAAACCCGTACAAGTACGGCATATCCACCAGCCTCGAATCCTTCAAGGCCGGCCACGGTGACCACGTGGGACCGATCTTCCCGAACACGCTCAATGGCTCGTGGGGAGACATCTACCCGCCCAACGCGTACCGGGCTGACGGCCAGAACTGGGACGCCATTGGCCAGGCCATCTACAACAACGGCTGCAATACGCCGGTCCCGGCAACGCCAGCCGCACCAATTGTGGTCCAGGCCCAATGTACCGGTCCCGGAACCTTCACTGATCCGTCGCTGCAATTGCCTGCCACCACAGGGATCACCTACAGGCTGGTTGGCGTGGTGGCTGCAGGCAACACGGTCACAGTCATCGCCTCGCCCACCCCGCCAGAAGTGTTCACGCTGACTCTGTCGCCTGGCTGGGTCCCGAACGCGGATGGGACGGCAAGCTTTGTCGTCGTATTCGCACTGCCGGACTGCGTGACCGAGGTCCCGCCGGCCGCACCAACCGTGGCCCAGGCACAATGTACCGGGCCAGGCATCTCAAATGCACCATCCCTGACCCTGCCCACAACCGAAGGCATTGGCTATGTTCAAACCGGCACCGTGGCCCTGGGCAACACCGTCACCGTGACGGCCACCCCGAAGGCCAACTACAAGCTGGGGGCATCCGATGGCTGGACGCTCAACGCGAACGGCACGGCAACCTTCACGGTAACCTTCACCACCCCGGACTGCATCGTCTCGGCAACCCCGGTTGCCCCGACAGTGGTCCAGGCAGTGTGCACCGGCCCCGGAACGGCAACCACCCCCACCATTGACCCGGCCACCACCACCGGCATTAACTACGTGGTAACCGGCACCATCGCCCAGGGCCAGACCGTGACCGTCACGGCAACCCCAAAGACCGGCTACAAGCTCACCACAGCTCCCGGCTGGACACCGCAAACCGACGGCGCAGCAAGCTACACCTTCACCGTCGAATTCACCACCCCGGACTGCATCATCCCGGCAACCCCGGTTGCCCCGACAGTGGTCCAGGCAGTGTGCACCGGCCCGGGAACGGCAACCACCCCCACCCTGAAGGCGGCGACCACCACCGGGATTGACTACGTGGTAACCGGCACCATCGCCCAGGGCCAGACCGTGACCGTCACGGCAACACCCAAGCCCGGATACAAGCTGACCACAGCTCCCGGCTGGACACCGCAAACCGACGGCGCAGCAAGTTACACCTTCACCGTCGAATTCACCACCCCGGACTGCATCGTCGGGGCCAGCCCGTTGCCGCCAACTGTCACCCAGGCAGTCTGCACCGGCCCCGGAACGGCCAGCACGCCCACCATCGAGTGGACCGCGGTCAAGGGCATCAGCTACTCCAACACGGGAGTGGTGGCCGCCGGCAACACAGTCACAGTGACTGCCACGCCGGCGTTCGGTTACAAGCTGAACGCCTCAGACGGCTGGACGCTGAACAACGACGGGACAGCGACCTTCACGGTCAGCCTGGCAGCCGCACCTGACTGCATCGTCCTGGCCACCCCGGGAACGCCGACAGTCACCCAGGCTGTCTGCACCGGTCCTGGAACGTCCACCACGCCAACGCTGGGTGTGCCGACCAACACCGACGCCATCACCTACAGTGCCAACGGGACAGCAGCACAAGGTGCCACGGTGCTTATCACGGCCACACCCACCTTCGGGCACAGCATCACGCCCGGCAACGGATGGCTGCTTAACAAGGACGGCACAGCCACCTTCACGGCGATCTTCGGCACCCCTGACTGCATCGTCCCGGCCACCCCGGGAACGCCGACGGTCACCCAGGCTCAGTGCACGGGGCCGGGGACGGCCACCACACCAACGCTGGGCCTGCCGGCCAACACCGCCGCCATCACCTATAGCGCTGACGGAGCAGCAGCACAGGGCGCCACGGTCCATGTCACCGCCACACCGACCTTTGGCCACAGCATCACCGCCGGCAACGGCTGGATGCTCAACGAAGACGGCACGGCAACGTTCACGGTGAACTTCAATACGCTGGACTGCATTGAGGGTGCCACACCGGCTCCACCGGTGATCACCCAGGCAGTTTGTGCGGGCCCCGGAGTGACAACCCCGGCATCGCTTACGTACGCGGAAACCAACGGGATCATGTACTCCCAGAACGTTGCCACGGCCGCAGGCGCCACGGTGGTGGTCACGGCCACCCCGACCTTTGGCCACAAGCTGAACTCCGCAAACGGCTGGACCATGCAGGCAGACGGAACGGCCACCTTCGTGGTCACTTTCGACGCAGCACCTGACTGCATCGTCCCGGCAACTCCTGGCACGCCGACCGTCACCCAGGCGGTTTGCACCGGACCGGGAACGGCAAGCACACCAGCGTTGAAGGTGCCGGGAAACTCCGACAGCATCACCTACACCACTGACGGCACCGTCGCAGCAGGCAACACCGTCCACGTCATCGCGACACCGACCTTCGGCCACAGCATCACAGCCGGCAACGGATGGATGCTCAACGAAGACGGCACCGCCACCTACACGGCCACCTTCGGCACCCCAGACTGCATCGTGGGGGCAACCCCCGCTGCGCCAACCGTCACCCAGGCGGTTTGCACCGGGCCGGGAATGGCCAGCACGCCCACCATCACCTGGACAGCAGTCAAGGGAATCAGCTACTCCACCACCGGAGTGGTCGGGGCAGGCAACACCGTCACGGTGACTGCCACCCCGGACTCCGGATACAAGCTGAACTCCGCTGACGGCTGGACACTCAACCAGGACGGCACAGCAAGTTTCACAATAAAGTTCAGCGCCGCACCTGACTGCATCATCCCCGCCACCCCGGGCACACCAACCGCCACCCAGGCGGTCTGCACGGGCCCCGGAGCGGCATCCACGCCAACACTGACAGTGCCGGCCAACACCGACACCATCACCTACAGCACCAATGGCACCGTAGCCGAAGGCAACACCGTCCACGTCATCGCCACCCCGGCGTTTGGCTACAGCATCACCGCCGGCAACGGCTGGATGCTCAATGAGGACGGCACGGCCAGCTACACGTTCACCTTCAAGACGCTGGACTGCATTGTCGGAGCAACCCCGGCCGCACCGGCCGCCACCCAGGCGGTATGTGCCGGACCCGGAGTGACAACCCCGCCGACGCTCACCCTCGCCACAACGGATGGGATCATGTACTCCCAGAATGTTGCGACGGCGGCAGGCGCCACCGTGGTCGTCACGGCGACCCCCACGTTTGGCCACAAGCTGAACGCGTCCGACGGCTGGACTGTGCAGGAAAACGGCACAGCCACCTACACCGTCACCTTCGCTGCAGCACCTGATTGCATCGTCCCGGGCACCCCGGGCACGCCAACCGCCACCCAGGCGGTTTGCACCGGGCCGGGCATGGCAAGCGCAGCGGAATTGACGGTGCCTGCCAACACCGACGGCATTACGTACACCACCTCGGGACCTGCAACCGCAGGCACCACGGTCACTATCACCGCCACGCCGGAGTTTGGTTACAGCATCAGCGCAAGCGACGGCTGGACCCTCCATGAGGACGGAACGGCCAGCTACCAGGTGGAGTTCAGCACCCCGGACTGCATCGTCCCGGCAACGCCCAAGGCGCCAACCGTCACCCAGACCGTGTGCACCGGGCCCGGAACGGCGAGCACCCCGGAGCTGGCCTTCGCGGAAACGGAAGGGATCACCTACTCCCAGGACGTTGACACTGCAACAGGCGCTGTCGTCGCCGTGACCGCCACCCCGAACGACGGCTACAAGCTGGCCGCCGCCGAAGGATGGACGGCCCAGGAAAACGGCAGTGCAACGTACCAGGTGGAGTTCAGCACCCCGGACTGCATCGTCCCGGGAACACCGGAGGCACCAACGGCAAATCAGGCAGTCTGCACCGGCCCCGGAACAGCAACCACCCCGGAGCTGACCGTGCCGGCCAATTCGGACGGCATCACCTACAGCACCGAGGGAACGGCAGCCCAGGGCGAGACCGTCAGGGTCACGGCCACGCCGGCGGAAGGCTACAGCCTCACTGAAGGAAACGGCTGGATGCTGAACGGGGACGGAACGGCCAGCTACGAGATCCACTTCGACACAGTGGATTGCGTAGTCGCGGCAACACCGTCCGCGCCAACCGTCACCCAGGCAGTGTGCACCAACGGCACGGTGAGCACGCCAACCCTGGCGCTGGCCACCACCAAGGGCATCACGTACACCACAGCGGGGACGCCGGCCACCGGCAAGTCCGCCACGGTTACGGCGGTCCCGGCTGACGGCTACAAGCTCGCAGCCACCGCTGGATGGACCGCCCAGGCCAACGGAACCGCCACCTTCCTGGCAACCTTCAACAAGGTCGCCTGCCCCGTGGCAGTGGATCCACCGGCACCGCCTGCACCTCCCGCACCCCTGGCCTCCACGGGCTTCGACTCGGGCTGGAGCATCTCGCTGGCAATCATGTTCCTGGTGGTCGGTGCGGGAGCCGTATGGCGCAACCGCCGGCCCGCAGCCCACTAGGGCATGAACTGCACGGTCGCATGAAATAGCAGGAAAGGAACCCCGGCGCCACACAGGTGCCGGGGTTCCTTGCGTCCCATGGATTCCAGCCAAGCACGACGCCGGTCCCCTCGGTCCCGCTTGTCCCCGGCGGTCGGGCGCGCCGAGACTGACAAGACCGACAAGACTCCCCGCGGTCGAGCCGGTCGGGTCGGTCGAGCCGGTCGTGTCGTTCGAGCCGGTCAAGGCCGTCGAGACCCACGGGCCTTCAGGATTCGGGCATGAGGGTGTCATGAAGTCTGACTTCGCGTGTCGGGGAGGCCGTGGTGGTAGTTGTTGCGGAGTTTGGTCCTGGTTGGATCGAGTTTGTAGCTGGGCGTGTACCAGGGCGTGCCGAGTATCATTTCGACGCTCCAGTGCCCTTGGTGGACGGCATGGTGGTGCTCGACGCAGAGCAGGCATCCGACATCGACATTGGTCTCGCCGCCGTCCACCCAGGGATTTACATGGTGCGCGTCGCACCAATAGGCGGGGCGGGTGCAGTGGGGAAAGGAACAGCCTTTGTCGCGGGCGATGAGGATTTTGCGTTGGGCCTTGGTGAAGAAGCGTTGGGTGCGGCCGACGTTGAGGATCTCCTGACCATTGCCCAGGAGCAAGGTGGTCACGTCGGCGTCGCAGAGTTCGGTGCTGAACAGGCCCAGGGGCTGGGGCCCGCTGTAGGGAAGGAAGGCGATTCCACCCGGACGTCCGTCCTTGGTTTTTCGCTGGAGGTCTTCTTCGGTGGTGGTGATGAACAGTTGGGGTTTCAGCCCGCCGTTCGCGGGCAGCTTGCTGGTGCGGGCGGCCAGGCGGATGCAGTCGATCATGCCGTCCAGGAGGCGTTGGGCACGGGTGCGCCGATCCACCACCACAGGATTGGTGTTGGCGGGGTCGATCGGGTTCAGGCAAGGCAGTTCCTCCCCCGAGCCGGGCCCGGGAACGCGCACCCCGTCAATCACGTGCGGCCACGGTTCCTCCGATACTGGCCTGTCTGGGTTTCCGGCACTTCCGGAGCCGTCCTGCTGCGCAAGAGTGGTCGGTGTGGCCGATTCTGCGAGGTCCAGGAGCTCGCCGAGGCTGGTTTGTCCGGGGAGAACACCGTCCAGGACGCCACCGTTCCCGCCGGTTCCGGGGCCGGCCTTGGCCCACTTGTCGGCGCCGAGGCCGCTAGCTGTTCCGATAGTGGCTTCGATGTCATTGACGTCGGTGTGGGGGCGGGGGTTCATGGTGGAGTCGATGGCGACCATCATGACTTCGTACTTGGGCACCGTGGTCCAGCCCTCGAAGTGGATCAATCCCCGCCGGGCCTGGCGGAAGACGATGCCCTCCTTGGCGATCAGTTCTCCCTCGGTGGGCTGGTGCCCGTCAGGGTCCAGGACGTTGACGATCCGCACCCCCACTTTGGTGAGGGACTCCGGGTCCATGGTTCGCGCATGGCCTGTGAGGGTGGCCTCCACGGCGACCGCTTCGTCCTCGGTTATCCGTCCGCCGTCCGCGAGGTGGCGGGCCTCCTCAATAAACCGGGAGGCTGTCAGTGCCTGTTCCGCGGAGAGTTGCCCCGAGAAGAAGGCGGCCGCGGTGGTTGCCTGGGCCGGGGGTGTGGTGACAAGTGTCAGGTCGTTGCGCACGGGCAGGAATTGGTCCGCCAGGCGCAGGCGCCGCCCCGCCTCGCCCCGGCTCACCCGCAGCGAGGTGCTCAACAAGTTCATGGGGGCCTTGACGCCGTCAAAGCGCCCGGCACGCACCCGTCCGGCCAGGTTTCCGGCCACCTGAACCTGCAGGGCGGAAAGGAAGGAGCCTAGGTGTTCCAGTTCCTGGGCCCAGGACACGGCTTCCGCGTCGCTGAGGGAATCGACGTCCATCCCGAGCGGGGCGACCGGGCCGGCGTTCCGCGCGTCGGAGCCCGCATCCTGATCGGCCCGAGTTGACGGACCGGATTCGCCTGCGACGGGGGTGCCATCAGTCGCATCGAATGCGTTCGGGCCGGCATTCGCAGTGGCGGCACGGGTCAGGGCTTCGGCAAGGGCGATCAGTCGGCGGACATGCCCGCCAACGCCCCCGCCATCCCTTGTGGATCCGGGGTTCCCCGGCGTCCGTGTCGTCGCTTCCATGTCTCCAACACTACGGGTCACCACCGACAAAAACAGGCCATATTTCGAATATGTGTACTACCTTCCCGCTAGGTCTGCCTGTGGAGGGAGCAACGCAAAAATAAATTTGAACACGGCCGAATCCCGGGATCTTGACAGGCTCGATCGACGGGATCCCGACAGGCTCGACGGGCTCGATCGACGGAATCTCGACAGGCTCGATCGACGGAATCTGAACATGGCCGAATCCCGGGATCTCGAAAACTGAAGTTACCGGCAAGGAAAACCCGTCGGTAGCGTATGCACCCAACATCGACGGATCTACCATTGATTTCGTTATAGTTATATGTTTTGCGCGCGGGCAAGGCCTCCGGGGGAGATACGGGGCCTCGATGGGGCGGTGCTGGGCCGGCCCTACCCACCAATTCTCCATTTTGGAACCACGCAGGCATGCGGCCTGCCACGGGAGCCTGCTAGGGGAACTTCCCACGGGAATTTCCCACAGGGGCCTGCCACGCCGGCAGGCCACAGACGCCTGCCACGCCGGCAGGCCACGGCACAGGCAGCAGCAGTCCGCGGCGGTCCGCATGGGCATAGGAGCGCATCACCATGGCAACTTTGGACATCCATGACTTAACGGCATCCCTCACCGAAGCAAAGGCTCGCTGGAGCCCGCGCATCACGCCCCAGTCGCTGTTGGGCGACGAGGGCAAGAAGGCCCTTCTGGGCGTGATCTTCTCCCCCGCGGACGTGGCCCTGCGCGAGGCAGGACCGCAGGCCGCAGCACCGCCACCCGCCGGAGCCTTCTCGCCGGAGGTTGACTGGCGGAACAAGAACGGCAACCACGTGACCCCCGTCGAGGATCAAAAGTATTGCGGTTCGTGCGTGTCATTTGCGTGCACGGGCGTGGTGGAGTCCATGGCCTCGATCGAATTGGGCCAGCTCTTCGACCTTTCCGAGGCGGACTCGCATTTCAATTCAAACCACGGCCCGTCGTGCGCCGGCTGGAATTCGGACGCCTGCATGGCACAGCTGCAGGCCCGCGGCCAGGTCACCGACGCCGCGCTCACCTACATGAGCGCCTTCGACAACCCGCCCGTGATCGATCCGGCCACCTCGCTGTGGAAGCCGTACGTGCGCCCCACACCCAACCGGCCCGCCAGCCAGGTCACCATCTCCCGCCACGGCTTGATCGGTGACATCAACGCCCGCAAGACCTACCTGGACACCACTGGTCCCTGCGCGGCATCCTTTGACGTGTACGACGATTTCTACAGCTACTCCACCGGCGTCTACCACCACGTGAGCGGGAACGCCGTCGGCGGCCACTGCGTGGAAGTCATCGGCTATTCGGAGTCGGAACAGTGCTGGATCGCCAAGAACTCCTGGGGCACCGGCTGGGGCATGGCCGGCTTCTTCAAGATCGCCTACGGCCAGTGCAACTTTGACGTGTACGGCTTCTCCACGGCCGGCGGCGTCACCGTTCCCGCCACGCACGGCTGGAGCGGCTGGGAGTCCCTGGGCGGGATCATCACCTCCAAGCCCAGCGCGGTCTCCTGGGGCGCGAACAGGATCGACGCCGTGGCCCGCGGCACCGATTCCGCCGTCTGGCACCGCTGGTGGGACGGCAACAACTGGAACGGCTGGGAGTCCCTGGGCGGAGACTGCCAGAGCGGACCGGCCATCTGTTCCTGGGCCGCCGGGCGGCTGGACATGTTTGTGGTCGGCACGGACCACCAGCTGTACCACAAGTGGTTCGACGGCGGCTGGTCCGGTTGGGAGGCCCTGGGCGGCATGTTGTCCTCCGACCCCACCGCCGTGTCCTGGGGCCCCAACAGGATCGACGTCTTTGCCCGCGGCATGGACTCGGCCATGTGGCACCTGTGGTGGGACGGCAGCCACTGGGGCGGGTGTGAGTCCCTGGGCGGGGTCTGTGATTCGGCCCCGGCCGTGGCGTCGTGGGGCGCCAACCGGCTCGACACCTTCGTCAAGGGCACCGACAGCCAGCTGTACCACCAGTACTGGGCCGGTGCCGGCTGGTCCGGCTGGGAGGCGCTGGGCGGCTACGTTGGCGGGGACCTGTCCGCCGTCTCCTGGGGGGCGAACAGGATCGACATGTTCTACCCCGGTGCCGGATTCGCCATGATGCACCGGTGGTGGGACGGGGCTTGGAGCGGGGAGGAAAACCTGGGCGGGCTGCTGTCCTCCGGCACGGGCGCCTCCTCCTGGGCATCCGGCCGCCTCGACTGCTTCGTCGAGGGCACTGACTCGGCCATGTACCACAAGTGGTACGCATGAACGCAGGTGCGCAGTGATCGAAGTCAACGCCGGTGACATGTTCACCGTGGACTTCCAGGCCACGCCGGCCACGGGCTACCAATGGTCCGTGGCCGGCGTGCCTGCCGGCGTGGAATTCCTCAGCGATTCCTTCACCCCGGCGGGCAATTCCGCCGCAGTGCCGGCCACCGGAACGCACACCTTCCACTTCCTGGCCGCACGGCCCGGAACGGTGGAACTGCGCTTTGTCCTCAAGCGGTCCTGGGAAGCCACTTCGCTGGATGAGCGGGCCATTCAGGTGAACGTCACGGAGTGACCCGGCGTCAGGCGTTGCACCACCGGCATGGAGCCGTGATCACCATGCGTGGCATGGAGGCCGGGATCATCGTTATCCAGCAACGGCTGACAGGTCCTTGAGGGCCTCCAGCCGATCCACGGCCAGGGACGCACCGCCCTCCGCCTCCATCCTTGAGGCCAGCGCCGCAGCTGCCGCCTTCAGCGTTATGGCATGGACGACGGCGGCACGCAGCCGGTCTGGCGAGAGCCGCTTCGGGGAAAGCATCAGCCCAGCGCCGCTGGCCTCGACCCTGCGCCCCACCTCGGCTTGGTCCCGGCCAAAGGGCACGACGACGACGGGCACTCCGGCGGCAAGCGCCTTTTGGGTGACCCCGAAACCGCCGTGGGTCACCGCAACAACTGCTCGTGGCAATAGCAGGGAGTGGGGCGCGAACTCGACAAGGTGGGCGTTGTCCGGCACGGTGAAGTCCTCGAGGCCAGCAGGCATCGTGGCGACCACATCGAGGTCTTCCCCGGCCAACCCTTCGAGAGCATTTCTGACCAGCACGCCGTCGTCCTGAAATTCCGAAGATGTGGTGACCAGCACCACCGGCCGGGTCAGGCGGTCGAGCCAGGTTGGCGCCTCGCGGGCCGGATCCCAGCACAGCGGGCCGGTGAAGAAGAACGATTCCGGCCATTGGGTGCGGGGATATTCCAGCGCCCGGGACGTGAAGTAAAGAGTCAGCGGCGGGCGGGTAAACATGTCAACGGCGTCCCGCAGGGGCGTTGCCCCGGCTCTGGCCCGAAGCACATTCGTGCCGGGCAGGGCGACACGCTCAAGCATGCCCAAGGTCAAGGGCATGAGCAATCGGTTGCGAAGCCTGCCAAGCGGTCCCGCCATCGGCCGCAGGCCCGGCCCGAACGGGGGTATATCGGGAGCGGGCAGAGGTGTGGGTGAGTGCTGGATCGATGCCCAGGGAAGGCCGGAAGTTTCAGCGACCGCGGCCGCGCCCCAGCAGAGCACGTCCACGATGAGCAAGTCAGGCCGCTCCGCCCGAATGGCGCGCTGCACCTCGGGCACTTGGAGCTCCCCGCGGGCGATGAAGTTCGCAACACCGGCCTTCAGTGAGGCCAGCGGGTTGTGTTCCTTATAGTCGGCCATCTGTATGGTGTCGATGGCCGGATCCACAGGGTCGGCCTTGAATCCGAGTTCGCGCAGCCCGGCCACCTCGGCCGCAATGGTTCGAATGACCACCTCATGGCCCCGTCGCTGCAGCTCAAGTAGTACCGGAATGGTGGGGAACAGGTGGCCGCGTGAGGGGGCGGTGTAGACGAGGACCTTCATGAGAGCGTTCCTTCCAAGAGCTCCATGAGTGCCAGTTTGGTCTGGCGCTGGGAGAGGCGCTGCTGGCGACGCAGCAGATGCCAGGTGTAGAGGTCGCAGATTGCAACGAGCTGTGCGGCCAGGCGTTTGCGGGCCACCCCCGAGCGCGCTTCGAGACCGGAAGCAAACACGCGGGCGCACCACTCGACATGGACTTTCCGCCCGTGCTCGGCAATGTCGGCAAAGGCGGGGACCCGGTTCTCTTGCCGGAGCAGGTGCATCATCAGGTCACCCTCCGCTTCGTAGTACTCGAGCAAGTTTGCCACCGCACCGGCCAGGTCGCCCACGGGCGCATCCCGGCGATGCGCGTCCACCTGGGCTTCCTGGATCCGGGTGAGTTCAGCCACGATCTCCGCCTTGGAGCCAAAGCGCCGGATGACGGTCTGGACGGTCACATCCGCGTCGGCTGCGATTTGGTCAAGCGTGACCTCATCAAACAATGCCACCTTGAAGCGGGCGTAGGCCGCCGCCAGGATGCGCTCCCCCGTCTGCCTGAATGCGTCGGCGCGGACCGACATCACGTAACGCTGTTTCATGTTAGTAATACTAATTCTAAATATTGTCCGGGTCCATGCTTGCGCCACCGGGACCAGGCGGTCCGGCGTAAATCGGATCAGCGCTTTCCATTCACCGAATCGTGAAATAATTTCCCATATAGTCCCTTTCGAGCCTGGAGCACCATGCGCCGCCGTACACCTTCAGCCTCGGGATCCCTGCGGCGCGCCTGCGCCCTGGCGGCAGCCGCAGCAGTGGCCCTCTCCATGGCCGCCTGCTCCCCCTCCACCACCCCGGAAACCACCAAAGCACAGCTGGCCGCGCCCGGCTCCTGGCTGGTGCCGATGCAGGGCGAACGGGACGTGTCCGCCGTCGCCGGAGCCTATCCCATGAAACTGCAATCGCCGACGGCGGAGGGCTCGTGGGCCTACCTCGACGGGGCAACAAGCTTCAACGCCGACGTCGACCGCCAGCTGCTGGCCGCCCTGGACAAGCACACCGGCGCCCGCTACCAACCCGCTGTGGAAACCGCCCGCCAGGACAAGGCAAAGCTGACCGTCCAGGGGACCATCGTGCACACGGGTGGGCATTATTTGGTCGGGCGCATGCGGATTACCCCGCACGGCCCCGGAACCACCGCCGAAACAACAATGGTCTATGACTCCGGCACGGGCACCACTGTCCCCTCGGAAGTGCTCGTGGCACCGGCGCACCGCGGCGAGCTCGCCGCCCTGATCCGGTCCCTGCGCGGTGCGGACACCACGGCGCCCGTGCCACTGACGGACCTGGCCTTTGACGCGGCAGGAAACCTGACCATGCCTGCGGGCCCCGCGCACGGCGCCATGGGCACCCTGAGAATCCCCGCGGCCGCGGTCCGTCCCTGGCTCTCCACCCTGGGCCACCACGCCCAGGATGAAGCCGATGAGCCCTGGAAACCGCCGGCCCCGGCCCCGAAACAACTCCGCCACATCAATTGCGACATCGTCCCGTGCGCTGCCCTGACGTACGACGACGGCCCCTCCCAGGCAACCACGCCCCGCCTTTTGAAGATGCTTGAGCAGGCAGGGGCGGGTGCCACGTTCTTCGCCGTCGGCGGTGCCGTGAGCTACAGCCCGCAGATCGCCAGGGCCGAGCACGACGCCGGCTTCACCGTGGGCAACCACAGCTGGAACCATCCGGACCTGCGCAGGCTCAGCCCGGCCGCCGTCGTCAGTCAAATGCAGTGGACCAACAGCGCCATCAAGGCTGCCACGGGAGCGGAGCCCACGCTGATGCGGGCACCGTACGGCGGGGTGGACGCGATGGTCCAGCAGAACGTGGGGCTGCCCATCATCCTGTGGTCGGTCGATTCCCTCGACTGGCTCTCCCGCGACCCCGCCAAATACATCCCGACCATCATGCGCCTGGTCTCCCCTGGGGCCGTCATCCTGGAACACGACATCCACGCCACCACGGTGGACCACCAGGGCGAGGTGATCTCGAGGCTGCAAAACGCCGGCTACTACCTGGTGACCGTGCCCCAGCTCTTCGCCGGCATCCCGCTGCAGGCCGGGCAGGTCTACCGCTGCCGCGGCCATGGCCGCCAATGCACGCCCTCCCCGGGCCGGTAACGGCTAAACAACCAGCTTGTAACCCACCCCGCGCACGGTCTTGATCCAACGCGGCGAGCGCGGGTCGTCGCCCAGCTTCCGCCGCAGGTTGGCCATGTGGACCTCAATGGTGCGCTCGTCGGAATCGTTCACATATGCGCCACCGTGGTACCCGTCCCCGCGCAGCCGGCGCACCAGCTCGGCCTTGGTGCGCACCAGGCTGCCGCTCTCCAGCATGGCCGCCAGCAGGTCAAATTCGGTCCGGGTGAGCTCCAGCTCGGCACCGTCCAGCTCGGCCGTGCGCGCGGCGCCGTCGAGCACCAGCCCGCTGTGCCCCAGACTGCCGGGGCGGTCGCCTTGCCCTTCAACGTCCGACGGCGGCACCCGGCGAGTGGCGCTGTCGACATCCCCCGACGCCGGCACCCGGTGATTGAGCCTGTCGAAATCCTCCGCAGCCGAACCCGCCGAACCTGCCGAACCCCCCGAACCAGCCGAACCCGCCGAGCCACTAGCAATACCCACCCGCGGCCGGCGCAGCATGGCGCCCACGCGGGCCCGCAGTTCGCGGGGCCGGAAGGGTTTCGTCAAATAGTCGTCGGCACCGGTTTCCAGGCCCAGCAGGGTGTCCAGCTCGTCGCCGCGGGCGGTGAGCATAATGATGTAGCAGTCGCTGAAGAGCCGGATCCGGCGGGCCACCTCAAAGCCGTCAATGTCCGGCAGGCCCAAATCGAGGGTGACCACGGCGGGGTTGTGCCGCCGCACGGCCTCCACCCCGTCCACGCCGCTGTCCACAGCGTGGACGTCGAAGCCGGACTGGTTCAGGACCACGTTGATCAGCTCCCGGATGTCCTGGTCGTCCTCAATGACCACCGCTCCCCGTGGACTATCCATTACTCCCCCGCCAAACTCGAGACCGACAAAACCCGCAACATAGCAGCACTACCTTAGAAATTTGAGCCGGCAGCCAGCCACCCCCAGGCAACTGGCCGCCGGACGCACGCTCGCGCGGGCGTAACCACAGTATGACATCATCAATACCGTTGACCCAGTGCCTAACACCAATGGACATTAAGTGACCCGAACCGCCGACACCTTGATCCGCCGCCATTTCTACGACAGGTCGCTGCGCACCCGCGTGGTCCTCACCCAGGCACCGCTCACCCTGACCGTGGCGTTGATGCTGGCCCATGCGGCGATGCTATACCCGCAGGCGTACGGCAACCTGGCGTTCACCATTGGCATGTGGCTGCATGCTGCCATCTTCGTGGTGTGCCTGGCAGTGCCTTGGGACAGGCTTCCGCCGGCCGCGTTCCTCGCCATCCCGTACCTGGATTTTGTGGCGATCGGCTTCTCACGGGAGGGCGGCCTGCAGTACGCCACGTCGGCCGGGCTGCTGGTGCTCTTCCCGGTGTTCTGGATTTCCGCGGCGGGCCTGGCCCGGCGCACGGCCATTGCCGGCAGCACCGTGGCCACCCTCCTGATGGTCTGGACACCCGTGTTCCTGGCCGGCACGGAGGCCACGCCGGACCAGCTGGGCAAGCCGCTGCTGTTCCCCTTCATGATGGCCGGGTTTTCCGCCACCGTGGTGATCATTACCGCCAACATGGACCGCCAGCGCGTGGCCCTGCAGGAGAAGGACATCCAGCTGCGGGAGGCCCTGGAGCAGAGCCGGCACCGCGAGCAGCTGCTGGCCGCCGTGGTGGACACCGTGGCCGTGGGGCTGGTGGTGGTGGACGGGGACGGCCACGACCAGCTCATCAACTCCACCCAGGAAACCTTGCACGCCCTGGCCGTGCCGCGGGGCATGGTTGACCCGCCGGAGAAGGACCTGCTGGTTTTCGCGCCCGACGCCGTTACCCCCTTGAGTGCCGAGGCCCGCCCCGTGCGCCGGGCCGTCCAGGGCGAGTCGTTCACCAACTACCAGGTGTGGATTGGCCAGGGCGATTCTGCCCGGGCGGTCTCCACCACGGCCCGGCCCATCACCACCAACGACGGCGGCAATGCCGGCGCCGTCATCGCCTTCCACGACGTGACGGAAATGGTGGCCGCCCTGGCCGCCAAGGACGACTTCGTGGCCAATGTGTCCCACGAATTCCGCACCCCGCTGACCTCCATCCAGGGCTACCTGGGCCTGGCCCTGGATGAACCGGAACTGCTGCCGGCGCACGTAGTGAAGTACCTGGGCGTGGCGGAGCGCAACGCCGAGCGCCTCAATGACCTGGTGGCGGACCTGCTCTCCTCCGACTCCATGACCATCTCCCCCACCGTGGCGGATGTGGCCGGGATCGTGGCGGACAGCGTGGCTTCGGTGCGGCCGGCCGCAGACAAGAACGGCGTGGTGCTCACGGTTGAATCGCCGCGGTCGCTCCCTGCCCTGGTGGACGCCGGCCGCTTCGGCCAGGCCCTGGACAACCTGGTTTCGAACGCGGTCAAGTACTCGCCCGACGGCGGCACGGTCACGGTGCGTGCCTGGGCCGGCAATGCAGCCGGCAACAGCGCCGGCACTGGCACAACCGGCGGCAGTGACTTATTCTGCGAAGTCCAGGACACCGGCATTGGCATGAGCAGTGCCGAGCAGGCAGATGCCTTCACCAAGTTCTTCCGCGCAGAGCAGGCACTCAAACGCTCCATCCCCGGCCTGGGACTGGGATTGCAGATCACCCGGACCATTGTCACCAAGCACGGCGGCACCATCACGGTACAGAGCGCACGCGGAAAGGGCACCACCATGCGGATGGTGCTCCCCGGCTGCGTCCAGGATCCCGTTTAATTCCACCGGAGCCCACAGGGCGGGCCAAATGCCCACCGCCTGCGCACCCCGAAAAGTGGCGTCAAGCCAAGTCTCCCGTGATTCCCCCACCATACTGCGGCACTCCCCCGGCCCAGCATTCATTGCACTTTTCCTCACGACAAAGCGCGCCCCCAGCAGGCACTCGGCGTCCACCCCCAGCAGGCACCTGCTTCCATTGAACCCCATTACCCGTGGGTAGTGGCCCTACTGGTGGGCTGTGTCACTTTTTATACGGAAAATACCTAGGAAAACCACCGGTTCTCAGGACCCTCAGGAATCGGCCACCGTCGCAGTCAAAAAGTAGTACCTCACCACCTTGTAGACGGGGTCCCCGGCCGTGGTGCCGTTCATGGGCTGGATGCGCAGCGTGTAGTCGGCGTAGTACGGCGCCAGCAGGTCCAGCGGATTGACGGGGTTCCCGGCCGAATCGGTGGCGGCCTGCGGGAACACCAGCGTTGCACCAAGACCGGTGGCCGTGAACTCCACCCCGTAGCTGGAGGTCCGCGACTTCAGGCTCACCACATAGCTGGTGTCCCCGGGCGCCGCCGTCCAGGAAAGGGGCAGGGCGGAGGTGGTGGCGGAGCGCACCACGGGCGAAGAAGAGACGGTGAAAGGGCCCAGCGGTGACCGGCCGGTGGGGTCGGCGTAGGAGCAGTTGGTGGAATTGTCCGCTGAGTACAGGTAGCTGCGGTAGCTGGCGTCGCCGGGGGTGGCGCCATTGACGGGCAGGATCCGCAGCACATAGCTGCCATAGGACGCCGCCGTGCGGTCCAGGGTGAACACGGCGGAGGCCCCCGTCACGGAGGTGGTGGTGTTGTAGCTGTAACCCGTCCCCGTGAACTGCAGGGTTACCGTGTAGGCGGTGGCATTGGGCACGCCCAGCCAGGAAAACCTGATGTCTGCGTTCGTCTTGTTCTTCAGCGATTGCTGCGGCTGCACCGACGCGCACGTGACCAGGGCCGGGTTTACCGCCCCGGGCCGCACGGCCATGACGGGTGCGCTGACCACGGTGGCGTACTGCACCGCCGGTCCCCACGTTCCGGCCGTGACGGCCATGGTGGCCGTGGCCTGCTGCTGCCACTTGGCTGACGCCACCGCGGTGCCGCCGCCCACCAGCACGGTCACCAAGAAGAGGACGACGGCGGCACGACGGGCAGCCTTCGAACCGGCCAGGCCCTTCACGCCCGCACCTGCGCGTCCACCGAATCCGCGGACTGCGAGGGTGAAGCTGAGCCGTCCTTGGAACGCCGCTTCGCCCGGCCCCGCACGCCCTGCACCAGGTTGAGCAGGCCGAAGCCGATCAGTCCGGCCGCCAGCACGGGCACCACGGCGCCCCGGTTGGTCTGGCCCAGGAAGTTGGCGGCAAATCCCACATAGGGGACGGCATAAAGCAGGCGTCCCCGGACCTGCGGCGCGTGGACGGGGGCAGGATCGGCCAGGGCGTTGTTGTCGCCCTTGGTGGTGAGCACCCGCTCCCCTGCCTGCGTGGAGCCTATGGCAGCAATGCGGTGGCTGATGACGGCGGGCTTGCCGGACTCCAGCTGGTAGGTGATGATGTCCCCCACCTTGAGTTCGTTGAAGGGCGCGGGCTTGACTACCAGGAACGTGCCCGGCGCGTACTTTGGCGCCATGGAGTTGGTCAGCACGGTGTACGTCTGCGAGCCCGTGGCAACGGGCCCCACCACCAGCACCAGCGCGGCCAGGGCGGCAACAATGAATAGCAGGAATCCTGCAATGCGTCCGGTGGTCATGGTCTGGTCCTTTCAAGAAATTCGATGGTGGGGCGTACTGCTGCGTGCTAGAGCTGGGTAACGGAGAGCGGAATGCTGATACCGGCTGTGGTGCCGGACAGGCTGGCCGGGGTGGCAGCGTCCAGTGACGCCTGAAAGCAAAACACCCCCGCGGCCCCCTTGGCGATGGTGGTGGAGGGCAGGTCTGCGGGAAGGACCGAGGTGTAGAGGGATGAGTCGGAGCATTGTGCCACGGAGGCGGCGGCCACGGACTTGACCGTCAGGTAGCCGGCCAGGCCGCTCCCGCCGTCCGTCGCCGTCGGGCTGGAAGCGACGGCGGCCCGGAGCACAAAGTCTCCGCCCGCATTTGTCACGTTGCCCAACTGGACCCCGGCGTACACCGGGCGCCCCGGCACCAGGGTGCCGGCCGGCGTCGTGCTTAAGGAGAGGCTGGCGGACGTGCCGTTGGGGAGGGTCATGTCGGTGACGGTGCCGGAGGTGGCGCTGGTGAGGGTGACGCGGAAGTCGGCGGCGGTGACCGTGCCCATGCCGGCGCCGGCGGCGGTGTTCCAGAGTGCGTAGCTGCCTTGTGTGGCCAGCAGTCCCAGGATCACCGCTACCAGCATCAGTCCCGCCGCTTTCATGGTGTTCCCCCTGCCTGGTGTGAATTGGGTGGCAGGTGGTCCCGCCGCTGGGAACAACTATGCCGGGCTGACCTCAAGAAGGCGGCTCAAAAATCCGGAAGATCGGCCGAAGATTGACACAATTTTTCCGCCGTTGCGGGGTGCCTGCGCCGAGACCGGGGCCAAGCCGCAGCCCGCCCGGGCGGGTGCGCCGCGGACGGGGGCAAACCGCACGGGCGGTGTATCCTCCCGGTGCGTTCGCGGGCTGGCGCCGGTTTCGCGAAATTGCCCGCGAGGATGCACCGAATGAGATCCCACTGACAACGTGGATGCGACGGGACAGGAAACTTCATCGCAAACGATTCGCCCCGGCCATCGGGGTCCAGCCGTTACGGGTGGAGCGACGTCGGGTCCCGGAGGGGGCGTCGCTGAGGGTGACGCGGAAGTCGCCGGCGGTGACGGTCCCCTGCCCCGTGGCGTGAATTGGGTGGCAGGTGGTCCCGCCACTGGGAACCACTACGCCGGTCTGACGTCAGGAAGGGGGCGCATAAATCCGGAAGATCCGCCGATGATTGGCACAGGATTTTAGTCGGTCCCCAAGGCTGAATTTTGGCTCAAGATGGGCCAAGGACCTGGGAAGGTTGGGGCTAGAAGGCTTCGGGGAAAGTTTCAGCGATTGATTGAAGTGATCCAAGTGGGGCAGATTTCTGCAGCGCCACATCGAGATCGACCTACGGATCTTCCCTTTGACACCAATATGCGCTGATCCACATACTGGTGCCAGTAGCTTTACCAAGGAGAGCCCATGCCGAGTCGTAGCTATAGCGAAATCACCAACAAGGCCCGAGCAAAATGGAGCCCGCAGGCCCATGAAATTGCCAAAGCCCTGGGCGATCAGCTGGATGCCGAAGTCAGCGGCCAGATAACCCTCGGCAAGAACCATGCGGTCGCACGAAGCGAGGCACACCCTACACAGCCGCAACTTGCCGATACCGTTGGTGAATGCCTGACTTTCGTTCAAAACAATCGCGACGAAATGCCCCAGGGATAGGGATTCAGCAGCAAGCGGCCTGATCGTTGGGACAGCATGGCTACCCCGAATATTTAGTCCACTGGCGGCCATCCCACCAGCGCCGACGGCCCGAGCCATCGTCATACCATCCTGCAGGTGTGACCGTAGATCGGTCAGCGAGAACACGGACCCTGTCCGCCTGCAAATGCTCAGTCCACTGGCGGCCATCCCACCACCGCTGCCTGCCGGAACCATCGTCATGCCACCCAGGGGAGGTGAAATTCATTGCCTCGCTGTGAAGGGCAGGATTCCTCTCCAGTGCGTAGTTCATCCGTTCGAAGAACTGGTGGGCAGTGAGCTTGTTCAGTTCGTTCTGCCACTCCAGAAGCGCTCCGTCGGCACCTTCAATCCGGGCATTGGAAAGTAATCTCCACTGCTCCTCGCTGTAAGCCCTGGAGAGAACCATTGCGCGAACTCGCTTCTGCCATTCCGTGCTACTCATGCTTTGCCGGGGCCCCTCAATAGCTGCCGCCATGTTGTTGGGCGCAGCAACCGGAGCAGCGCCGGACAGCACTGAGGGCCTGGAGGACACTCGGTGCTCTCGTGCTCGTAAATGTGCGGTCCATCCGCGACCGTCCCACCAGCGCTGACGGCCAGAACCATCGTCGTACCATCCGGCGGGTGTCTGGGTCCTGCGCGGGTCAGCCCGGAAGTGGTCGGTCCACTGTTGCCCATCCCACCATCGTTGACGCCCGGAATCGCTGTCATACCAGCCAGCCGGCGCGAATGCCCGCGCATTGGTGGCCATCGCGGCTTGATACGTGCCCCTGCGAGCCTCAATCTGGCTCCGCTCCAACTCGCGGTGCAGCAATTTCCTGTCTCGTGCAGCACCGACGATTGCAATCGCACCAACCGTGAGTCCGATGAGTCCGAGGCCGGCGAGCACTATGCCGAGTTCTACGCCACCGGAGTCCGACGACTCGCATTCCTGGCTCGGTGCACACTCATGGCTGGGAAAGTATTCATGGCTGGGTGCACACTCATGGCTGGGTGCACACTCATGGCTGGGCGAATCGTCCTCGTCTTCGTCAAGCGGGAATAGCTCCGCATGCGCCACGAGTATGTTCTTATCGTTGCGCAGAAGGCCGCGAAGTGCACCTTCACTGCCGCTTGAACGGTCAAGGTGAGTCCCATCTGGAATCTCAGCCTCAAATCGTCTTACAACCATTGGTCACCTTCACGTTGCGACGTCGTGCAGAAGGATCGCGATCGGAACGGATCGTACTTCCAGAAGGTCCCTCTCTGGGCGCACGTCGAATTAACCAACGCGTGCAGTTCCCCAAGAGCCATGCCTCCACTGTACTTGTGGTCACGGACACTAGCCAGAATTCGACGGGCCGGCGCCAGCAGCGGTGCTCCAGACGGTGCAACTGCCATTGCATACGCACCTATATCCCTTTGGATACTTTTTCGCATTCCAACCCGGAGATGATCCGCATTCCAATGAAGGCCGCTTCTGCTGGAACACGCGGGAAAGCATTCAAGTCGACTTGAATCAACTGCTCATTGTTCTAGTGAACCGCCCGCTCACTAGAACGCGTGAGAGTGGATTCAATAAGAATTGAATGACGTGAAGTCCTTTTCTCTGGGTACGTGCTCGCCGGATTGGGTCCAAGCGCCCGGCCCGGCCAATGGCGGTACGGGGCCTGTTTCCATCCGGTTAGGATCCTTGGACGCCGTCGCCGCCGGCGGCGGTGTTCCGGAGGGCGTAGCTGCCTTGCACAGCAAGCAGCCCCAGGATCACCGCCACCAGCATCAGTCCCGCCGCTTTCATGGCGGAATTAGGACTGGTTGGCGGAAACAGGGGCCTGCTGCACCAGCGAGTAGCCCACGCCGTTGAAGTCGTAGTTGGCGCCCACGTCGCTGCGGCCAGCAGTGGAGGTGTTGAAGGTGAAGGTGGTGGAGGCGCGGACCGTGCCGGAATCGGCCGGGAGGAGCACGGTGCCGGGCAGGATCTGGGTGCCCTTGGTCAGCGTGGTGGCGGAGACGGAGACAGTGGCGGGGTCAAAACCGTTGTTGACGCCGGCACCCGTGACGGCCAGCTTGGCGGCCATGAGATCACCCGTGAAGGTTACGGTGAGGTCCTGCGTGTAGGTGAGGACGTCCCCCGGGACCACCTTGTAGGAGGCGATGTCAATCTTGGTGCCGGCGGCGTTGGTCCACTGGCCCTGGCCGCTGGTGGTGGTGCTGGGGACCAGGTTGAGATCGCCGGTGACCACCTTGCCCATCGAGGCGTTTTGCGCCAGGTTCCAGGTGGCGAGTGTTCCGCCGCCGCCTACCAGGAGGATGACTCCCAAGCCGGTTGCGATTGCGCCTTTTGCCATCTTGTTCATGATGTTCCCCTTATGTGTAGTGCTTTTCCTTTGGATGGCGGTGGTCCCGCCGTTGAGAACAACTGTGCAGGATCCGCCTCAAGAAGGGTGCCCATAAATCCGGAAGATCCGCCGAAGATTGGCGCAAAATTTCCGCCGTGGCTCAAGGCTGAATTTTGGCTCAAGATTGGCTGTTGATCCGCGCAGGATATGGCCAAAAGGCCCCATATCCGTATCCTCCGGGGCCGGGCGAATCTACTGTTGAAGGTAATGGATTCGGCACACACAGGGTGGAGGAAAGCACGTCATGTCACATAATTCCGGCCCCTTGGTGAGCCTGGCACAATTGCACCGGCTGGAGGAGTCCCTGGGCGGTGATGCCGCAGCCTGCCACGGGGTTGTCAGCACGTACGTGAACATGTGGGGCACCCGGTACCGGAGGCTCTCAAGCACCATTCTGGCGGACGACCTGGAAGGGGCCATGGACTCGGCCCTGAGTGTTTTTTCCTCCAGCCACATGGTGGGCGCCGAGAGGCTGGAACACCGCGCGGAGCAAGTGATCGAAGCGCTGCGGCGCAAAGACCTGGACCAGGCGGCACGGGCGCTGCCGGCCCTGGGAAAGTGCGGCGACCTTACTGTGGCCGACCTGAGGGTGGGCTATTTGGCCGGCCGGCCCGCGCTACATGAAGCCGGCTCCCCCGGCGCCGCCCACACCCGAAAGAAGTAACGCCATGTTCAAGAACCACCACAGCCGCTACGACGAGCAGTCGCAAGTGTGGAAGTACGTCATGTTTGCACTGCTGGCCGTGGCCGTGATCTTCCTCGCCGTTGTGGCGCTAAACAGCTGATGCACGGCGGGAACACCTGCCGCCGCCAGCCTTTTCCCAGCCAGAAGCAATAGAGTTTGGCTTGGCTGGGGGGCCAATTTCAACCGAGGGACGTGGAATGAATTTCAGGCACAAAGACCGTTTCAGCGAAGGCTCACAGCTGTGGAAGTACGTGGGCATTGGCGTGCTGGCTGTAGCCGTGATTGTGGTTGCCGTACTGGTCTTTATGCACTGACACGCTCGGCCCGTGCCTGGCCTCCGCCGGCCCGTGCCCGCCCTGCGCCAACCGACAGCGGCCCCAAGGATCAGGCTACTGGAAGCGAAGGGTAAACGAAGCTCCGGAAACGTCCAGCGAGTCCGCAGTCGCCTGGTTGCACATGGCGGTGCCGGCGTACACGCGGGTCCTGAGGCTTACCGTGAAGTTTGTCGTGCCGGAATCGGGCGTGGCGGTCGCCGGCCCGGTTGCCATGAGGCAATTGACCGTGAAGGACTGGTTGGCAACCAGCGGCACGTCCAGGGTGAATTCGTAGATCTTCCATTGGAAGCCGTTGACGTCCACGCCGCCGTCAGTGATTGCGGGTCCCGAGAACACTACTGCCGGGTCAAGGCTGGTCACCGTCAGGCTTGTCCACATGGCCCCCACCGCAACACCGTGGGCGGAGGCAACTGATGCCACTGGCATCCAAATCTGGAACTTGCCGCCTGCGGGCATTGTTGCAGGGCCCATGTTGGTGAAGGTTATTGGGTATCCAAGTGTGGAGTCCTTTTGGATCTTCCAAACCCCGGGGGCTGCGGAGATGCTGGTTACCCTGTCCGGGTCCCCGATATGTGCAGTCAGGGAGTACAGCTGGTCAGGTCCGCAGACCGTACCGCTGGCCGAAGCAGCCGGTGCAGCCACGGCCATGGCGATGACAGGAATGCTCCAGGCGGCGGCAGCCACCACGGTGCGGCGGCGGGTGCCGGTTTCAGCCAGGCTGGTGATTTCAGTCATGTCCCCAAATTTCAATTGATCCAATACCGTCAAGTCCGCTGCGATACAAAGTCGCGGCAGCGCTTGAACATGGTAGGAAGATGAGGATCAATGGATCGCGAGTGGTGAACACCCCACTTTCCAGGGCATTAATCACTTGTTTGGGGAAAACACCACCCTGTATTGCGGGGCAGCCACTTCGTTTTGGAATAAGACCACTCAGAATGGTGAGAGCCGTTTAGGCCGGGAATGCCCCGGCAGGGCTTCTGGGATAAGGCACGACGCCGGCTGCCAAGTACCGCTGCCAGGCACAGCCGGTCCCGGGGCAGGGTTGGGAAGGGGCCGGGTTGGGAAGGGCCCGCGAGGCGGGCCATTGAAAAGGTTCGCTTTAGGACTGGGTTTCGGGTCCCGCTGCCGCACCGTTCTCGGCCACGGCCAGGGCGGCCATCAGTGCAGGCGTCACGTCCGCATCCTTGACGGCGTGGCCGTAGAAGCTGTCGCACTTGGTGCAGGTGTAGTCGATGTCCCAGTACCCGGTTCCGCCGCGCCGCCGCCAGCGGGCACATTCTATGAAGATGTGTTCATCGGTGCCGCACACCTCGCACCAAATCCGGCCGGCAGGGTCTTCCTCCACGGCTGCCAGCATTTGTTCATTCACCTTTGAATTGCCCCGGTTGCGCATGTCAACTCACCCTTTCGGCGCGAACGGCCGAGACCTGTGCCTTAATTCGTGCAGTCCATTGTAAGGCTGACGGCGGGCATCAGTCATCCGACAGGGCCTAAACAGCGCCAGAATCAACTAGTTATTTCTTCCCTCCCGACATCTCCTCGCATAGTCGGTCCGTGCTGTTCACTATACGTTTTTGAGATGGCCCGGCCGCTGATCGCGCAGGAGTCGCAATATTTGCAATCACCGTCGATCCAATCCGTTGCCCGGATAGGCGGAAGGAAGGGTTTGAAGGTTTACTGGCGATGGGCGTATCCGGTTACACTCAGGACATGAAGGAATCTCCTAGCGGTCGTGCAGGAACAACGCACAATCAACAAATACTTGAGACGTATAAAGAGCGTTTTCGGCGTTCCAGTGAAGGGGCCGACGATTTCCTCCAGTTTCTTCGCCGAAGTGGCGTTGGGGTTTGGAAATTCCAGCAGGATTCAGTTCCATCCCAGTGGTGGATCAACGTCACTTTGCCTGAACATCAAGAAAAGATCTTTGGGCTGGAGCGCGAGATTCAGGTGCTTTACACAGAGTACGAACAAGTTCACCCCCGCGCCCTCTCGGCGATTCAGGGGCGCGTCCGGAGAGACATGCGAGTCGAGCCCGACCTCGCAATACTTGTTAGTCGAGACGGAACCGCACAAGATACGGCCCGACGCCGGGCAGGTGAAATGGCAATAATCGCGGTAAATATGGATGAGATTCGAACTGGCGATTCGCCCCTACTTCATACCCTTATTGCGCGATCTGTCGCAACTGTTGACCATTTTGACGTTGCGACTCCGGTGCGGGACCCTAGTGGTTTCTACGGCCGTCACGCAGAGATTGAGACTATTGCAAATGACCTAAAACGGGCCATTTCAGTTGGAATTTTTGGTTTGCGGAAAGCCGGAAAGACTTCACTTCTCAACGCCCTCGAAACGCTCCGCGACGACGATAAGAGGAACGCGACAGTCCGAGTCGACGTGAGTGAAATCATAACGGCCGAACAGTTTCGCTCGACCGTATTAGAAGGTCTTTGGGCCGGAGTCCATAAATTACCAGGCAACGAGACCGTTCATCCACGTCTTAGGACTTTAACTCGAGAAGGCAAACGACGAATCGACATTGCGGATTCTGCAGCGTCGTGGATTCAGGATATCCGAGTCCTCCTCGAACACGTTGAAAGACCAGTAGTACTTATCGTGGACGAGATAGACCAAGCCTTTCCACCCCGATCGAATCTGGACACCGATGAGGCTCGGGCGCTCTTCCGTTCGCTCGTCCAACTGCGAAGTGTTATCCAAGAGCAAGAACGACTCGCACTATTGTGCGCAGGCGTAGACCCCGCACTGTTTGAAAGGCCTCTCCTCGAGGGCAAGGACAACCTCCTTTACAAGCTCGTACGCCTCGTATGGCTGGCACCAATGAATCGAGATGAAATCGCTGAAATGGTGAGATCTCTCGGTAAGCGTATGGGTGTTCGTGTCCGTGGTCATCAGGAAATTGATGCTCTATTCACACGCTATGGTGGTCATCCGCTCCTCACTCGCAAGGCCTGCTCATTAGCGGTGAGAACACGAACGCCCGAAGACCTCCCATTTCATATTACGGCGGGCGTG
>NZ_JAJLOZ010000005.1:0-112705 GCF_025548615.1 Arthrobacter sp. A2-55
ATGCGGCCATGGCCTAGGCTGGGGCCATGGACTCCCAGCCTGGTTCGATTCCCCAAGCCCTTGCCGGCGCATCAGCCGGAGCCTGGCTCAAGCCCCTGCTCGACGAACAATGGCACGACATGCACGCGGTGGTGCCGCGCGGCTTCCCAGCCTATGCCCGGATCTTCCACCCTCTGGAGCGCGACCGTCCGCAGGACACAGGGTCGTGGCATGGCCATGAACTGCCGGCCATGGGAGAGCTGGAACAGCAGCGGGTGGGCTGGGCCGCCGTCGCCCGGGCCTTTGGCACGCTCATGCACCCGCTGGCCCAGCTCCACCGCCTGATGGGACCGGTGACACCGATGCTCGGGCCCCTGGACGAGGCAGGCTGGCGCTATTCGAAACCGGACATTGGGAACCTTGCTACGGACGTCCTGGCTGCGGTTGCCACCCACCTCTGCAACCACACCGGCACGCCTGACGAAGGCGTAAGTGCCATTTGGGAGGGCTGGGGCGGGCTGGCCACCTCCGCCGGCTATGCCGAGCTGCGCCTGTCTGACGACGGCCAGTGGGACAACCCGTTGTCCCGGGAACCCGGCTCCGGGCTGCTGTCCGCGGCGGTGGCCGACGGCGAAAAACTGGAACTCCCGAACCGCAGCTACTACCTTTTTTCTGCCGGGCCACGGTTCTACACCGACCCCGAATGGGTGAACCGCGTGCCGTGGCACCATTCGCCGCTATGGCCGCAATCGCCCAGCATTTTGTGGCCCGCCGACCGGAGTTGGGTCATGGTGTCGGAAATCGATTTTGACTCCACCGTGGTGGCTGGCAGCAGGGAGCTCATTGCAGCCCTGGTGCAGGACCCTGCAGTCGAGGCGCTTGCGCTGGGGGAGGGCGCCGACCTTACCTGGGATGCCGACGTCCCCAACCGGCCCGCCGGATAACCGGCCCGCCGCTGGCAACGTGCCGCACGGGACGCCTCACCGCCGGTTGCACACGCAGGATCGCTGGCGCATAGGCACAGCAAAACCCGGGTTCGTTTGTGCCCCGCCGCGTCGAAAGTGCGGCGCGGCCCGTATACGGTAGATGTATGTCTAGTTCCGTTGGCGACACAGCCTCATCCAAGCCCATCCGCACCCGCAACATTCCGGCCGAAATTGCCCGCTCATGGCTGCTGGTGCCCGCCACGCGCCCGGAGATCTTTGACGAGTCAGCCAGCTCACGCGCCGACGCCGTCGTACTGGACATTGAAGACGCCGTGGACCCCAAGAAGAAGGACGGCGCCCGCCAGGACGTCATCGACTGGCTGCGCAACGGTGGAAAGGCCTGGGTCCGCATCAATGACGTCCACTCCGATTTCTGGGCCGACGACGTGGCGGGCCTGCGCAACATCCCCGGCCTCCTCGGCGTCATGCTCGCCAAGACCGAGAATGCCGAGCAGGTCAAGGAAACCTACCACCGCCTGGACGGCAAAACCCGCGTCCTGGCGCTCGTCGAGTCGGCGCTGGGCATTGAGGAAGCCAACAACATCGCCCGCGCGGAAGGCGCCTTCCGCCTCGCCTTCGGCTCCGGCGACTTCCGCCGCGACACCGGCATGGCCGCGGACCGTGAGGCCATGGCCTACCCGCGCGCCAAACTGGTCGTTGCCAGCCGCGTCGGCAACCTGCCCGGCCCCATCGACGGCCCCACGGTTGGCACGAACCACCCCATCCTGCGCGAGCAGTCCGCCATCACGGTGTCCATGGGCATGACGGGCAAGCTGTGCCTGGCCATTGACCAGACCAACATCATCAACGAGGTCATCAGCCCCACCCCCACGGACGTTGCCTGGGCCACGGACTTCATGGACGACTTCAAGGCCCGCGGCGGCGTCATCCGCGACGGCTCGGACCTGCCCCGACTGGGCCGCGCCGAAAAGATCATGAAGCTGGCCGTGGCCTACGGCGTCCAGCCCGCGCTCTGAACCGTGGCTGAGACCGGCCCGGCACTGGTCCGCGGCGTTTCGTGGACCCCTGCCGGGCCGTCGCTGTCCCTTACCGCGGACGACGGCGGCGCCCGGGTGCCGCTGCAAGCCGGCCAGTGGCTGCGGTTCAGCGTCCTGGCGGGGAGCGGCATTCCGGCCCGGTACTGCCTGGGGTACTCCAGCGTCCAGGGGCCGGAAGAGTCGCAGCATTTTCCGTGCCCCAGCGGTGCAGCTGCCGAGCGCGGCTACCAGTGCGGCGCGTGCTTTGCCCGCGACGATTTCCGCTTCATGCACGACTTTCACCGCAGCGGCATTGCCCCGCCCGGTCTGAAGGCCTACCTCGCGCAGCCGCACTGGCTGTATGTGGCCACCTTCGCCGATGGCACCACCAAGGTGGGCACGGCTTCCCAGCGCAGCAAGTGGTCCCGACTGGCGGATCAGGGCGCCGTCGTGGCCCGGTATGTTGCACAGGCCGGCGACGGCTCCGTGGTGCGGGTGCTTGAGGACGCCGTGTCTGCGAATCTTGGCCTGACGCAGTTTGTCCGGGGTGCCGGCAAGTTCGCCTCGCTCCTCCAGCCCCGCCCTGCCGCCGATGTGGAGGAGGTCAACCGGGCTGCCGCCGCCGTGGTCAGGGAATTCCTGGGCACGCAGGCCCTTGATGGCTTTGGGGTGGTTTCGGAGCAGTGGGAACGCAGTGCCATTGCGGCTGGTGTGGCTGAGCCCAGCCAGCGCATTGCCTACCCCCAGGAGCTCAAGGCGGGCACCCACGGCATCCGGCTGGACTCGCTGCTGGGTCCTTATGCCTTGGTTGGCGTGGACGGATCCGGGACAGCGTTCCTTGCCGACCTCACGGCCCTGAAGGGGCACAAGATCCTATTCGGCGACTACGCCATCGACGTCCCGGCCCTCCAGGAATCGCTTTTCTAGGCTCCATTCCGTGCTCGAGCAGCGAGCTCTGCGAGCGCGTCAGACCCGGCGTCGAGACCCGGCGTCTGGGTCCGGGAAGGGCGCCCAGCCCCCTCCTCTACACTGGGGGTGTGCTTAACGACTTTTGGGAAACTGCCCCGCCCGCCTACAAATACGCGGTCTTTGGCGGCATGGGCCTGACCGCCATTGGCATCATCATCATCGTAGTGGGCGCAGTGTCCTCCACGCCCGCGCTGACCTTCGTGGGGTTGCCGTTCGTCGGCGTCGGGCTCGTGGCCCACATGGTGTCCCTGGGCCTCCGCGCCCGCGCCGTCCGCAAGTCGCTCAGGGAAGCGGAACAGCGGAACAAGGCCTAAACCGCTGGGGGCGTGCCAAACCGCCGGCGATGGGTGAAATTTCGCACGCCGCCGACTGTTTGGCACGCCGTGGCCATTACTTGTCCGCCGGCAACGGGCGCAACGCCCGCAGGCACATGATGGCCGCGCCGAGCATCAGCACCACGCCCACCAGCGCCACCAGCCCCGAGCCGGAGTCGAAGGCATGCCGGGCGGAGGCCAACAGCGCCTGGCCCTGGGCCGCCGGCAGGCCGGCCGCAACGTCGATGGCGCCGCCCAGCGTTTGCCCCGCCGTGTGGCTGTCACTGGCAGACAGTCCGGCCGGCACGGCAACATTCATGCGGTAGGCGGCGGCGAGCACGCTGCCCAGGATGGCAGTGCCAAGCACCGAACCCACCTCGTAGGCAGTCTCCGAGATGGCTGACGCGGCACCTGCCTTGGCCGGCGGCGCAGCGCTGAGGATGAGGTCGTTGGAGATGGTTTCGGCAATCCCCACCCCGGCACCCAGCACGGCAAAGGCCGCAATGGTGCCCGCCACGGATCCGTCGGCATTGAGCCACACGATCAGGAACCCTGCGGCGTTGAGCAGCAGGCCGCCGGCCACCAGGTGTGAGGGCCGGAAGAACTTTGCCAGGGATGCGGCCAGCAGGCCCGTCACAATGGAAATGACCAGTCCGGGCACCAGCACAAAGGCGGCCGCCGTGGGGGAGAGCCCCACCACCAGCTGCAGGTGCTGGGTGATGAAGTACAGGAAGCCCACCAGGGAGAAAATGCTCAGCAGGTTGGCCATCACGCCGCCGGAAAACACCGGGTTGCGGAACAGCCGGACATCCAGCATGGGGTCCGGCCTGCCCAGCTGGCGGCGCACAAACACCACCCCGAGGGCCAGGCCCGCCACTATAAAGGCCGCGTTGACGAAAGTCAGGCCGGTCTGGGCAATTTCCTTGATGCCGTAAATGGCCGGCACCATGGCTCCCAGTGACAACGCAATGCCCAGCGGATCGATGCGGCCCGGGGCCGGATCCTTGGACGCCGGCACAAAGATCGGGGCCAGGACCAGCAGGGGGATGAGAACCGGGACGGACAGCAGGAACACCGCGCCCCACCAGAAGTGTTCCAGCAGGAACCCGCCTACAATGGGGCCCAGTGCCGCGCCGCCGGAGAAGCAGGCAGCCCAAATCGCGATGGCTGTGCGGCGCTGGTCGTGGTGCACAAACAGGTTGCGGATCAGCGAAAGCGTGGAGGGCATCAGCATGGCGCCGAAGATTCCAAGCAGGGCGCGGTAGCCAATCAATGCCATGGCCGACGGCGCGAAGGCCGCCAGTGCCGACACCAGCGCAAAGCCGGTGCTGCCAATCAACAGCAGGCGCCGTCGGCCAAAGCGGTCGGCCAGGCTGCCCATCGGCACCAGCAGCGCGGCAAGCACCAGCGGGTAGATGTCAATGATCCACAGCAGTTCGGTTGCGGAAGGAACCAGCGCCAGCGAGATGGAGGGGATGGCAAAACTCAGCACCGTATTGTCCACCGAAATCAGCAGCACCGGCAGCATCAGCACGGCCAGGGCAATCCAGGCGCGTGTGCCTGCGCGGGCGGGGCCGGCGGCGAGGGTGGTAGCGGGGGTGTTGAGTGACAGGGCCATGCCATCAACTCTATACCGTCCAGCCGGTATAGTAAACCGTCTGGACGGTGTACTGCATCACTTCTTGTAGTCTTGTCCAATGACTACACAACCTTCGGCGCGCGAGCGTGTCCTTGCCGCCTATGAGGACTTGCTGATCAACGACGGCCCCCGGGCAGCCACCCTGGATGCCGTTGCCGCCGCAGCCGGGGTGTCCAAGGGCGGGCTGCTGTACCACTTCAAGAGCAAGGAAGCCCTGACCGAAGGCCTGCTGGGAAAACTGGCCGAGCTTGCCGCCGTCGACTTTGAACTCATGGCCAATGATCCCGAAGGGTGCGCCAGTTATTACGTGCGGACCAGCGTTTTTGGCGGCACGGTTTTTGACCGCTGCGTGGTCGCCGCCATGCGCCTGGCCCAGGGCGAGGACAGCACCGTGCGGGCGGCATTTTTGGCCATGCACGCCACCTGGTACCGGCTCATCCTGGAAGACATCGGGGACCCTGCAGTGGCGCGCGCAGTCATGCTGCTTGGCGACGGCCTCTACTTCAACGCCGCCCTGTTCGGCCTGCCCACCGATGCCAAGAACGACGGCGGCACCCAGGACGCCGTCGACGTCCAGTCGCTGCTCGCCGTGGTCCGGCAGCTGCGCTCCAGTGTCCGGGCCTGAAGCCCAAGCCACGCCCATCGCCCGGTAACGCTCACCGGGCTCCCACCGCTCGCAAGCTCGCGGCGGGCCCCTCGCCCGGTAAGCTTGAGACCATGACCATCAACCCCGAATTGCAGGGACGCAGCTACCCTGCCGGCGACGTTTACAGCGTTGGACGCGAGTCGATCCGCGAGTTTGCCCTCGCCGTCAAGGCCACCCATCCGGCGCACTTCGACGTCGCTGCCGCACGGGAACTCGGCCACGCCGACCTCGTGGCACCCCCCACCTACGCCATCATCGTGGCGCAGCGCGCAGACGCCCAGCTGATCAACGATCCCGATTCCGGCATTGACTTCTCCCGCGTGGTCCACGCGGAGCAAAAGTTCTCCCACCACCGCCCCATCGTGGCCGGTGACGAGCTCGTGGCCGAACTCCACGTCGACACGGTCCGGGCCATGGGCGGCGGGGCCATGATCACCACACGGGCCGAAATTTCCACCGTGGCCGGGGATGCCGTCGCCACCACAGTTTCCGCCATCCTGGTGCGCGGGGAGGGCCAGTAATGAACTTTTCAGAACTCGCAGTGGGCCAGGTCATCGGCACACGCTCGCTTGAAATCACCCGTGCTGACCTGGTCAAGTATGCGGGCGCATCCGGGGACTTCAACCCCATCCACTGGAACGAGCGCTTCGCCCGCGAAGTGGAACTGCCCGGCGTCATTGCCCACGGCATGTTCACCATGGGCGCGGCAGTGCAGCTGGTGACGGACTGGGCCGGTGACCCCTCCGCCGTCGTCTCCTATGGCACCCGGTTCACCAAGCCCGTGCCGGTGGCGGACCTGGACGGGGCGCCGGGTGCCGTCGTCGAAGTGACCGGAACCATCGGCGCACTGGATGAGTCGGCCGGAACGGCCCGGATTGACCTGGCCGTGACGCTGGACGGGCAAAAGGTGCTGGTCAAGGCGCAAGCCACGGTCAGCATGGCGTGAGCGGGCTCGATTCCAAAACCGTCGGGGCGTGGCGCAACGGCGTGGTCGCGGCCTATGCCGGTTCCGGACTGGTCTTTTCCACCTGGGTCTCCCGCATCCCGGCCATTCGCGACGACCTGGGCCTGACGCCCGGCACCGTGGGGTTGATTCTGCTGTGCATGTCGCTGGGATCCTTTACCTCGGTGGCGGCCTCCGGACTGGTGGTGCTGCGGCTCGGCTCAAAGCTGACCACGCGCGTCTGCACCACCATCCAGGCCGTGGGCATGGTCATCATGGGGCTGGGCGCCAGCGTTTTCGTCAACCCGCTGGTTGTGGGCGCCGGCTTGGTGGTGGTGGGCCTGGGCACCGCCAGCTTCAACACGGCCTCCAACATTGAGGGCGCCGCCGTGGAGCGGGCGCTGGGCAGGCACATCATGCCGCGCCTGCACGGCTCCTTCAGCATTGGCACTGTGGTGGGTGCCGGGCTTGGAGCCCTCGCCGCCTCCGTGCACCTTCCGGTTGCCATCCACGTCTCGGTCATGGCCGCCATTGTCTGGACCGCCATCTGGTTCGCCACCCGCCACTACCAGGCGGACTCGCGTTCCGCGCAGGAGGCGCGCGGGCAAGGAGCCGTCCAGCTGGGCGAGCTTGATTCCGTGCCGGGCACCGGCCCCATCCCCCTTGTCAGGCCGGGAACGACGGCGCGTCCCCCGGCCAAGGGGGCGGGCCCGCCGGCCGATCCGGCTGCTGATGCAGCGGCTGCGCTGGCGGCGGAGTCCCGGAGGCTGGCCCAGGCCAAGCTCGACGGCAAGGCCAAGATTGCGGCCGCCTGGCGGGACCCCCGCACCCTGCTGATCGGCGTGCTGGTGCTGGGGCTCGCCCTGGCTGAAGGTGCCGCGGGGGACTGGGTGGCCTTGGCGCTGGCTGACGGCTATGGCTCGTCCAACGCCACCGGCGCGCTGGGCTACGGCATTTTTGTCTCCGCCATGACGGTGGGCCGCTTTGCCGGGACCACGATCCTGGACCGCTATGGCCGGGTGGCGGCACTGCGGACCAGTGCCGCGCTGGCCGTCGTCGGGCTTGCTGTCTTTGTCTTTGCCCCCAACCAGGAGATCGCCCTCGCTGCCCTGGTGCTGTGGGGCCTGGGTTCCGCCCTTGGCTTCCCCGTGGGCATGTCCGCCGCCTCCGACGACCCCGACCACGCCGCGGCCCGCGTGTCGGTGGTCTCCACGATCGGCTACGGTGCGTTCCTGGGCGGGCCCCCGCTGCTGGGGCTGCTGGCCGAACACATCGGGGTGCTCCACTCCCTGTTGGCCGTCCTGGTCATGCTGGTGGTTGCCTTCATGCTGAGCCCCGTGGTCCGCAAGCCCGCAGGGGCAGTGCCGGAAAGGGCTAGTGTTGAAGGGTGAGTGAGACTGTGCTGCTGAGTTCCCTGACCACCCTTGGCGTGGGAGGGCCCGCACGCAATTATGTGGAAGCGGCCACCGAGCCCGACATCATCGCAGCTGTCCGTGCCGCGGACAGCGCGGGGGAGCCGCTGCTGATTGTTGGGGGCGGCTCCAACCTGGTGATTTCGGACCAGGGTTTTGAGGGCACGGTGCTCAAGATCGCCAGCCAGGGGTATGCCGTCAACGCGGAGGATTCCTGCGGCGGTGCCTCCGTGGTGGTCCAGGCCGGCCACAACTGGGACGACTTCGTCCACCAGTCGGTGCTGCACGCCTGGAGCGGACTCGAGGCGCTGTCGGGCATTCCCGGGTCCACCGGCGCCACGCCCGTGCAGAATGTGGGTGCGTATGGTGCCGACGTGTCCCAGACCATTGCGGCCGTGCGAGTGTGGGACCGCGAAAACAACGCCGTGCACACCTTCACCAACCATGAACTGAAGTTCGGTTACCGGGACTCCATCATCAAGGCAACCACCGTCAATGGATCCCCCCGCTACGTGGTCCTGACGGTGGAATTCCAGCTGCTGCTGGGCCGGATGAGCGCCCCGGTCAAGTATGCCGAGCTGGCCCGCCGGCTGGACGTCGAGGCGGGCAGGCGCGCCAACTCGCTGGAGCTGCGCCGAACTGTCCTGGCCCTGCGCGCGTCCAAGGGCATGGTCCTGGACCCCGCAGACCGCGACACCTTCTCCACCGGTTCCTTCTTCACCAACCCCGTTGTCCCGGCAAACGTTGCGGACGCCCTGCCAGCCGATGCCCCGCGCTGGCCCGCCGGGGAGGATGGCGGCCTGGTCAAGCTCAGCGCCGCCTGGCTCATTGAACACGCCGGCTTTGCCAAGGGCTACGGCCTGGCGGGTGAGCTCGCAGCCGGCGGTCTCGCCGAGGGGAACAACCACGCCGGGGCGCCGCGCGCCTCCCTTTCCACCAAGCACACCCTGGCCGTCACCAATCGCGGGGGAGCCGCGGCAGAGGACATCCTGGCCGTGGCCCGCGAGGTGCGCAACGGCGTCGAACGCAAGTTCAACATCACCCTGCACCCCGAGCCGGTCCTGGTCGGCTGCTCCCTCTAAACTCCGACGCTCGGTTGCAATCGGGGCTGTTTTCACCGACCCTACCGCACATTCGGAGCATTTTTCACGAACGCTTCCTCACCGTCGGCCACCGTCGGCGACGGCCCCCTACCCCGGTAGGGGGTCAGAACGGCTCCCCGGGGTGATGTGCCGGCGGTGCCCTTTTACATAACGTAGAAGTTAGATTCAGACTTTTTCGTTTACGTGATGATTGGGCATCCGTGAGGCACTTTGAGGAGCACAATGTCATCCGCAACGCTTGACTCGACCGAACTGCTGGAAGAGGCGCCTGCCGCCAAACCAGTGAGGAAGCGCCCCGCACGGGACCGCCATGTCACCGACTTCATCCAACTCTGCGAGCAGGTCCGCGATGCCGGCCTCATGGAGCGCGACATCAAATGGTATGTGGGCCGCATGGTCCGCCAGGGACTGGGCTACCTTGCAGTGCTCGCACTGTTCCTCACGCTCGGCCAAAGCTGGTGGCAGCTGGTCACGGCCGTGCTGTTCGCGTTCCTGTGCACGCAAACCGCCTTCCTCTCCCACGACGCCGCCCACCGCCAGGTGTTTGCCTCCGCCAAGAAAAACGCGTGGCTGGCCCGCACTGCCGGCAACCTGTTTGTGGGCCTGTCCTATGGCTGGTGGATGAACAAGCACGGCAAGCACCACCTGAACCCGAACAAGATTGGTGTGGACGGCGACATCGATCCTGGCGCCCTCGTGTTTGACCCAGAGAACGCCGCCAAGCGAACCGGCTTTGCCAAGTGGTTCGCCCGCCGCCAAGGGGCGTTTTTCTTCCCCCTGCTGACACTGGCAGCGCTGGACCTGCACATCTCCGCCGTCGGCCGGGTCCTGGACCGCAAGCAGATTGTTCCCGAGCGCAAGGCAGAGATCGCCATGCTGGCCGTCCGCCTGGTCATCCTCCCGGCCTTCACCGTCCTCTACCTCGGATGGGCGATCGGCCTGGCCTTCATCGCCGTGCAGGTCATGGCGCTGGGCGTCTACATGGGCGGATCCTTCGCCCCGAACCACAAGGGAATGCCGCTGGTTCCCAAGGACGTCAAGATCGACTTCATGCGCCGCCAGACCCTCATGAGCCGCAACATCTCCGGCGGCTGGTGGGTGGATGCAGGCATGGGCGGGCTGAACTACCAGATTGAGCACCACCTCTTCCCCACCATGTCCTCCAAAAACCTCAAGGCCGTCCAGCCCATGGTCCGCAAATATTGCGCCGAGCGGAACATCACGTACACCGAAACCACGCTCGGTCAGTCGTACATGATCGTGATGCGCTACCTCAACCGCGTGGGCCTGGGCCAGCGAGACCCCTTCGAATGCCCCATCACCGCCCAGCTGCGCTCCGCCCGCTGACGCCGATCTGGCACTAGATTGGGTGCATGACCCCCAGCGTCACACCCGCCACCCTGGCCAGGCTCCGACTCGCCGCCCAGTGGATTCTGCCCACGCCCGCCCGCCCCAGCACGGGGCCGGCGGGCGTGGTGCGTTGGCTGACGGCCCTGCAGGGACAGGACTTCCCCGGCGCCCTGTGGTCCATCGGCCTGCGCTCGGGAACCGGCCGCGCCGCCGTCGAGGAAGCTTTCGACCGCGGGGAAATCGTCCGCTCATGCCCACTGCGCGGCACCCTGCATGTCACCGCCGCCGAGGACGTCGGCTGGATACTCTCGCTTACTGCCGGGCGCATGAGCCAGGGCCAGGCAACGCGCCACCGCCAGCTGGGAATTACGACGCCGGACGTGGACCGGGTGCGCGGCCTCGCCCTTGCGCTGCTGGAACAGTTGGGCGGCCGGGCCACGCGCAACGAGCTCTTTGCCGCCTTTGAACGGGCCGGCCAGGGAACCAAGGCCCAGCGCGGCTACCACCTCTTGTTCCTGCTCTGCCTCGAGGGCACCCTGGTCCAGGGCCCCGTCAGCCGCGGAACTGGCAACGGCCAGTTCTACGTCAGCTCCGAGGCGTGGATCGCGAATCCGCGGGTCCTCGACCGAACGGAAGCGCTGACCGAACTGGCCCTGCGCTACTTCCGCAGCCACGGCCCGGCCACCGTCAAGGACTTCCAATGGTGGTCAAAGCTGACCCTCGCGGACATCAAGGCGGGCCTGGACCAGGCGAAGGATCGGCTGGACACGGTGGAATGCGGCGGCGAAACGTACTGGCTTGCCCCCGAAACCGCCGGGCTGCTGGGCGGAACCGCACCCGGCGCGCGCTCGGTCGTTTTGCTGCCGGGCTTCGATGAATACCTGCTCGGCTACACGGACAGGAGCGCGGCCCTGGCACCCCACCACGCGCCGCTGACCGTGCCAGGCGGCAACGGCATGTTCAAGGCAACGGTGGTGGCGGGCGGCCAGGTGGCCGGGACCTGGCGCAAAGCGCAAGGCGCAGCCGAAAAGCAAAGGGAGGTGGCCGGCGTCGTCCTTCCAGACTTTTTCACGGAGCTGGGCCCCAACCAGCTCAAGGCACTGGAAAAGGCTGCGGCCGGGTACAAGCGCTTCCTGGGCTAAAGCTTCCCGACGGCGATGGCCAGCATGCGGCGCAGAGGCTCGGCCGCGCCCCAGAGGAGCTGGTCGCCCACGGTGAACGCGCTGACATATTCCGGACCCATTTCCATCTTGCGGATGCGGCCCACGGGAACGTCCAATGTGCCGGAGGCGGCCACCGGGGTGAGGTCCGCCATGGACGCTTCCTTGGTGTTGGGGACCACCTTGGCCCACTCGTTGTCGTTGGCCAGCAGCGACTCGATTTCGGACACCGACAGGTCTTCGCGCAGCTTCAAGGTCAGCGCCTGGGAGTGGGAACGCATGGCGCCGATCCGCACGCAGAGCCCGTCCATGATGACCTGGTTGTCGGCGGAGGTACCCAGGATCTTGTTCGTTTCCACCCCGGCCTTCCATTCCTCGCGGGACTGGCCGTTGCCCAGGTCGGAATCGATCCAGGGAATCAGCGAGCCGGCCAGCGGCACACCAAATTGCGAGGAGTCAATGCCCTCGCGCTGGTGCGCCAGGACCTTGCGGTCGATGTCCAGAATCGCGGACGCCGGATCAAGAAGTTCCGAGGAAACCTCGGAGTTAAGAGTGCCGAACTGGTTCAGCAGCTCGCGCATGTGGCGGGCGCCGCCGCCGGAGGCCGCCTGGTAGGTCATGGCCGTGCCCCATTCGACCAGGCCGTTCTTGAACAGCCCGCCCAGGCCCATGAGCATGCAGGAAACCGTGCAGTTGCCGCCGATGAAGTCACGGGTGCCGTTCGCCAGGCCCGAGTCGATCACAGAGCGGTTGATGGGATCCAGGACGATGATCGAGTCGTGGTTCATGCGCAGAGTGGAGGCGGCGTCGAGCCACAGGCCGTCCCAGCCGCGGCCGCGCAGCTCGGTATGGACCCGTTTTGTGTAGTCGCCGCCCTGGGCCGTGACGATGATGGGCAGCTTGGCCAAAGTGTCAATGTCAAAGGCGTCTTCGAGGGTGCCGGTGTCGCCGCCTGAAATCGCGGGGGCCGTGCCGCCGGCGTTGGAGGTGGAGAAGAAGACGGGGTTGATGCTTGCGAAGTCGCCCTCGTCCTGCATGCGCTGCATCAGGACGGAACCGACCATGCCGCGCCAGCCAACCAGGCCGACGGAAGGAACACTGTTATTGGTCATGGTGCCAGTTTAGTGGGCGCCGCACTGTGCCCGAAGTTCGTTTCACCCCATGAACAGGCTCGACGGCGTTTCCCGCCTTTCGTGCGCGGCTGAGGCTGGCCGTCAATATTTGATGTTCTTGGCCAGGTCGGGGTATTCCCTTTCCCACTTCTCGCGCAGGCGGGCGGTGCGAAAGCCAATCCAGCTCATCAACAAACACACGGCAGCGAAGCCGAACATCAGCAACACGCCGGAGAAGTCGCCGCCACTCGCCCAGAGCCAGATGCTCGCGATAATCGTTCCAATTGCAAACACGATGGGGATGGAACTCTGGATCCGGATGTTGCGGGGCTTGAGCGGGGTCTCGGCCCCGTTGACATACACGCCGCGGGCGTAGGAGTACGGGCCGTAGTTGCTCAGCATCCGCTTGCGGTCCCGGACGAGGTTGTTGTGGTGCGGTTCGTATGGTTCGTCGGGCTGCTGTGGTGCTAGGTGCGTCATGGGCGCCCGCCCTGACTACTCCGGCGCCACAAATTCCGTCTCGCCCTTGGCCCACAGGGTGAAGCGGTATTCGGTGCCGTTCCTTGACGTGTGCCACCCCTTCACGGGGGATGCGCCGCGGAACGACCATTCCGGCCCCAGGGCAGGCGCCTGGGTGTCACCTGGCACGTCTGTGTTAATAACGGTAATGGCGGCCACGTTGCACGAATCCATGGCCTGGGCGAAGACCTGCCCGCCGCCGAGCACCCACACTTCATTGCCGCCGGGGGACAGCTGCGCCTCCACGAGTGCCTGGTCCAGTGAATCAAGAACGACGGCGCCTGCCGCCCCGGGTGTCGACCCCCACCCCTCCTGGCGGGTCACCACGATGTTGGTGCGCCCCGGCAGGGGCCGGAACTTTGCCGGGAAGGAGTCCCACGTCTTGCGGCCCATGACCACGGGGTGCCCCATGGTGACCCGCTTGAACTGCGCCATGTCCTCGGGCAGCTGCCAGGGCATGCCGCCGTCGGCCCCTATCACTCCCTGGTTGGTCTGGGCCCAGATCATGCCGACAATGGGCTGGGTGAACCGGTACAGCTCGGGGGAATCGGGGGTGCTCATACGGCGATCGGTGCCTTAATCGTGGGATGGTGCCGGTAGTCCACCAGCTCAAAGTCGTCAAACTTGTAGTCAAAAATTGATTCCGGAGTGCGGTTGAAGCGCAGCTGCGGATAAGGGTACGGCTCGCGGGAAAGCTGCTCGCGCACCTGCTCCAGGTGGTCGTCGTAAATATGCACGTCGCCGCCGGTCCAGACAAACTCGCCAGGCTCCATGTCCAGCTGCTGGGCCATCATCATGGTGAGCAGGGCGTAGGAGGCAATGTTGAACGGAACGCCCAGGAACATGTCCGCCGAACGCTGGTACAGCTGGCAGCTCAGCTTCCCGCGGCCGTCCTCCGTGGGGGCAACGTAGAACTGGAAGAAGGCGTGGCACGGCGGCAGCGCCATGTTCTTCAGCTCGCCCACATTCCAGGCGGAAACGATGTGGCGGCGCGAATCCGGATTCTCCCGGAGGGAGTCCATCACGGCGGAAATCTGGTCTATGTGCTCCCCGTCCGGCGTGGGCCACGAGCGCCACTGGACGCCGTAGACGGGACCCAGCTCGCCGGCGTCGTCCGCCCATTCATTCCAAATCTTGACGCCGTTTTCCTGCAGCCAGCGCACATTGGAATCGCCGCGGAGGAACCAGAGCAGTTCCAGGGCCACCGACTTGAAGTGCACCCGCTTGGTGGTGATGAGCGGGAAGGAATCGGCCAGGTCAAAGCGCAGCTGGCAGCCAAAGACACTGCGCGTGCCGGTGCCGGTGCGGTCCGATTTCGCCGTGCCGTTTGCAAGCACGTCCCTCAACAGGTCCTCATACGGGGTCACAATAGTCACGCGCAACAGTCTACTTGCCCAGCTGCCGCAGCCGGCCCTGCAGCAGCGCCAAGAGAGTTCCGTCATCCAGCCCGGCCCGCCGGCCTTCCGCCACCAGATGTTCGACGGCGGCCAGCACCTCGGGCGGCCGGGTTGCCCCGGCAGGTGGCTGGCCCCGGCGGGTGGCCGCCACCACCGTGCCCTGGCGCCGGTGGGTGGTGACGACGCCGGCCGCCTCAAGTTCCCTGTAGGCTCGGGCCACGGTCCCGGCGGCCACGCCGAGATCGCCTGCCAGGCTGCGGACAGTGGGGAGCCGAGTTCCGGGAGGCAGTTCGCCCACGGCGACGAGGGCGGAGATCTGGCTGAGGACCTGTTCGAAGGGGGGAGTGGCCGTTTCCAGGTCGATGGTGATGCGGGCTTCCATGGCGGGCTAACCGTCCAGGTCGGCGGAGGTTTCAGCCGACTCCGGCAGGAAGTCCGCCGGAGAAACAGCCCGGACGGGAAAGACCAGCATCAGTGCCGCCAAGGCAATACAGACGGCACCCAGCGCCGCCAGGTTTGGCTGCGGTGCCAGGGGGTTGGAGTCGGCCTCATTTGGCAGCACCATCACCACGGCGCCGAGAACAGTGAACCAGCCGGAGGCGACTGTCCGGCCAATCCTGAACAATGCGCGCCGCCGCAGGGCACCATCAAGTGCGGGCCAGGCCTTTCCGAGCGCTGGGCGCCGCAACACCTGCCAGGCAGCCAGGGCGCCCGCGGCCGCGACAGCCAAGGCGCACAGAAGCGGAATATCGAAGAATGTCGCGGGCCCGCCTGTTCCGTTCCATCCCGCACTGGTGCCAAGGCCCTCGGTCCTGGCACGCCACACTTGGTTCAGTGCGATGGCCAGTCCCGCCGCGGCGATGATGAGTGCAGCGTAGAGCGGCCAGGGGATGGACTTGCTCAGGTGTTTGTGCGGCAATCCCGGCGTCGCATAGTTGCGCCGTAGCAGCACTTCCAGCCCCGCGTATGTCAGGAGGATGAAGACGGTTGCCACGACAGCCGGCCCCATCCAGCCCAGCCAGGTCATGAGGAGTGCGCCTGCGAAACCGCCCACCACGGCCGCCGGTACTACTGCGGCGATGGTGGAATCCGCGAGGCGCGCCGCATCGAGCCCGGTGTTGGCCAAAGCGCCACGGCCGGGGCCGTGGCCGGCATGGGGCCCGGAGGCGGCCGGGGACGCCACGTCCTCGATGAAAGGAGGTTTCCAGAAAAGCATCGATGCCAGCACCGCAAGATTGGTCAGGGCCAGCCAATTCACCGAGGACGTGGCGGTGGAACCCGGGGCAAGCTGCACCAGGTAGTTTCCGGCAATGGCGGCGAATCCCGATGCCATGGTGGCGGAAATCCGCAGCAGCCGGTTCATGCCAACAGTTCGCAGCGTCTTGTTTTGGACACTGTCCAGGGCTTCGAGGGACCTCCGGGAGGCAATGAGCGCCATTACGGCAAAGGTCCCCGCCGCCAGGATGGCCAGCGACGCACCCAACGCGGTGGCGAGCATCCAGCCGGGCACCCGCCCGTCCAGCGGGCCATACCACGTTCCCTCCGTGGGTGAGCCCGCCAGCCTGACAGGGTGCCCCGGCGCGAAGGCCAGGTACGCCACGGTGCCCGCCGAGAGGAGGAAAACGCCAAGGACAGTCCATCCAAGGGCCGGTTCAATAAAATCCCGCACCCTGCGGTATTCCAGGACGGCCACGCGCTTCGGGGATTTCGGGGCGGGCCAGGAAAGCTGGCCAAGCAGGTGCACCACCAAAACTGCCACCACGGGGCCGATGAGGGCCGCAAGTGGGATCGTGTCCCACGGGTTGGGGACGGCCGCATCAAGGGGAATGGAGGGACCTGCCGATTGCGGCGCGGGCATGATGCCGGCCCTGTTGGCTGCTGCCTCGCTGCTGAGCGCCCAGGTGATGATGCCGGTCCACAGCGTATGGTTGCGGATGTGGTCCAGTGCCCGTTCAGGCCGCGGGCCCCACTTGACCAGCCGCAAGTACAGGTAGGCGATGATGATTGCACCAACGGCGCCCAGTATTAGCGCCTCCGCCCAGTTGATGCCTAACACGGTTTCCCCCTCCGCCAGCCATCTTTGTACCAAGCGTACGGTACAAAGTTGCGGGAGGGGAAGGCTCAGTCCTCGTACGGCTTGTGCTGCTCCACCGCCACGATCCATCCGGGGTTGTTGACCGACACATGGGCCACCAGGATCTCGCCCGGGGCCAGGTGCGGGTCCTTGATGGGAAGCGCGGCGGCCAGGGACGGGTCCATGTGCCCCGCCAAGGTGCGCAGCACGGAAGGCAGCACGGGGCGGTGGGTGCACACGGCCACCGGGCTGGACTTGGCCAGCAGCCGTTCCACCACGGCGGCCGACTTGGCAGGGTTGCGCTTGTGGTCAGCTTCAGTGAGCGCGGGGATGACCTTCACCTTGGCCTTGGTGGCCTGGGCGTACGGGGAAATGGTGGCGATGCAGCGCATCCAGCCGCTGGTGAGGATCTTGCCGGGGTGCCAGGCCATCAGCAGCCGCTGCAGGTACAGCGCCTGCCGTTTCCCGGTGGCAGCGAGGGGGCGGTCACCCTCGGCGCGGGTCCACGCCGAACGCGGCTTTGCCTTGGCGTGGCGGACCACCAGCAGCGGCCACGTGGCCAGTGTTCCTGCCTCAAAGGCGGCGAGCAGGGCATCAAGCGGCTGGACGTCGGAGGGGTTGGACAGCAGCCCGCGCGCCTTGTTGGGGCTGCACCAGACGGCGGTGTCCACTTCCTTCCCGTCGGGCATGGGCGGGAGGTCGTCGACGGCGGCGGCCCAGTAGTGGACTTCCTTCAGGCCGGGCTTGACGGCGTAGCGGATGGCGGGCAGCGGAATGCCCAGGGTGATGGGCAGCCCCACTTCCTCATACACCTCACGCACGGCGCACTCGGCCAGGGTTTCGCCGGCGTCCAGCTTTCCCTTGGGCCAGGACCAGTCGTCGTAGCGCTGGCGGTGTATCAGCAGCAGTTCAAGCTTCTTCTTTTTCACCCGCCAGCACAGCGCCCCGGCGGCGTACACGGACACTCCCGTGCCGCCGTCGTCGGCTGCTTCTTCCAAATGCTCCGTGGTCCGCATTACCGGCGAAGGGTTGAACGCTGTCGGGAATGGCTGGCTATCAGCCAGGACTGGATGTCGGTGAGGGGGCTGCCGTCGGGGTCCAGGTGGTGTCGCTGCCATTCGCCTTCATTGTTCAGGTGCCAGCTAGAGGTGCCGGCATCGAGGTAGCGGTCAAGGAGTTCGTTGACTTCGTCAATGTCGTCCTTGTTGGAAATCCTGACCAGGGCCTCCACCCGGCGGTCAAGGTTGCGGTGCATCATGTCCGCCGAGCCGATGTACACCACGGGGTCCCCGCCATTGGCAAAGGTGAACACGCGGGAGTGCTCCAGGAAGCGCCCCAGGTGGGAGCGCACCGTAATATTTTCGCTCAACTCGGGGACGCCGGGGCGCAGCGAGCAGATGCCGCGCACTATGACGCCCACCTCCACGCCGGCCTGGGACGCCCGGTACAGCGAATCGATGATGGCTTCGTCCACCATGGAATTGACCTTGAAGCGCACCTGGGCCGGCCGTCCGGCGGCCTTGTTGGCGATTTCGGCGTCAATGCGTTCAATCAGCCCGGACCGGACGGAGCGCGGCGCCACCAGCAGCCGTTCAAATTCGGACTTGGGCGCGTAGCCGGACAGCTGGTTGAACAGCTTGGAGAGGTCCTCGCCCACCTGGTTGTCTGCCGTGAGCAGGCCCAGGTCCTCGTAGTAGCGGGCGGTGCGGGGATGGTAGTTGCCGGTGCCGATGTGGCAGTAGCGGCGCAGACCGTCCTGCTCCTGGCGGACCACCAGGGACAGCTTGCAGTGCGTCTTCAGCCCCACAATGCCGTACACCACGTGCACGCCGGCCTGTTCCAGCTTCCGCGCCCAGGAGATGTTGGCCTGTTCGTCGAAGCGGGCCTTGATCTCCACCAGGGCCAGCACCTGCTTGCCGGCCTCAGCCGCGTCCACCAGGGCATCAACAATGGGGGAGTCACCGGAGGTGCGGTACAGCGTCTGCTTGATGGCGCGCACCTTGGGGTCCGAGGCGGCCTGCTCCAGGAACGCCTGCACCGAGGTGGCAAAGGAATCGTAGGGGTGGTGGAGGAGGATGTCGCGGCGGCGCATCGCGGCGAAGACGTTGGCGGCCTTGGACGTCTCGGATTCGTTGAGGTGGCGCGAGGTGTGGCCCAGGTGTTTGGGATAGCGCAGGTCGCTGCGGTCAATGTTGCCAATGATGGAGAGCCCGCGCAGGTCCAGCGGGGCCGGCAGCGAGTAGACCTCGGTGTCCTCAATGTCCAGCTCTCGCACCAGCAAGGCCAGTATGTTCGGATTGATGTCGGTGGCCACTTCAAGGCGCACGGGCGGGCCGAACTTGCGGCGCAGCAGTTCCTTTTCAAGGGCCTGCAGCAGGTTTTCGGCGTCGTCCTCCTCAACTTCCAGGTCCTCGTTGCGCGTGACGCGGAAGGTGTGGTGCTCCAGCACTTCCATGCCCGGGAACAGCTGGTCCAGGTGCTGGGCGATGACTTCCTCCAGCGGAATGAAGCGGGCCACGCGCCCGGGCACAGTGCCGGCGCGGGGGCCGTCCACGGAGACCAGCCGGGGCAGCAGGTCCGGGACCTTCAGGCGGGCAAAGAGCTCCTTCTCGCTGACCGGGTTGCGGACCACCACGGCCAGGTTGAGCGACAGGCCCGAGATATACGGGAAGGGGTGGGCAGGGTCCACAGCCAGCGGCGTCAGGATCGGGAACATCTTTTCCGCGAACATCTCACCCAGCTGGACCTTGGCTGCGTCGTCTAGCTCTTCCCAATGCACCAGGTGGATGTGCTCATAGGCCAGGGCGGGCCGGATTTGGCTGGCAAACACGTGAGCGTGCCGTGCCTGCAACTCGTGGGCTGCGCCGCTGATCTGCTCCAGCACCTCTATGGGGCTCAGGCCGGCCGGGGACGGCACGGCCAGCCCGGCGGCGATGCGGCGCTTCAGCCCGGCCACGCGCACCATGAAGAATTCATCCAGGTTGGAGGCAAAAATGGAGAGAAAGTTCACGCGTTCCAACAGGTGGAGCTCCGGGTCCTCGGCAAGCTCCAGCACGCGGGCGTTGAAGGCAAGCCAGCTCAGCTCGCGGTCCAAAAACCGGTCCGGGCTAATGTCCCCGGACGGGGTCAGGTTGGGCTCAAATTCCGGAATGTCGATGCGGTCCTGCGTGGCCCGCGCCGCCTGGACCTCGCCGGAGCCAAAGCGCTCCCGGCCAAATGACGCTGCGGTCTGCACCGGCCGCGTGTATTCGCGTTTCATGGATGAATCCTCAAAAAAGTTGGTGCTGCTTCACAATCGGTGGTGCCCTGCTTCAACACTACAAGGCGGCGGTGCCGGAACGGGAAATGCCGTGCGGCGGACGGTCACTCATGATGTGGCCGACACCGGCCCGTACATCACATCGGAGTCCCACTTGGTGAATCCGAGTTTTCGGTACAGGGCCACGGCCGGCTCGTTGTCCGCGTCCACGTACAGCATGATGGCGCTCAGGCCGCGGTTTTGCAGGTATTCAATTCCCTGGGCGGTCAACGTCCGCCCCAGTCCCATGCCTTGGGCCGCGGGCGTGACGCCCACCACGTACACCTCACCCATGGCAGCTTGGCCGGTGCGGGCCGGGTGGACCTTGGTCCAGTGGAAGCCCAGGATGTCGCCGGCGTCGTTGACGGCCAGGAAGAACCCTGCCGGGTCAAACCAGGGTTCCTCCATGCGGGCCTGCAGGTCCGCGGGGGTCATGGCGCCCTGTTCGGGGTGGTGGGCAAAGGCAGCGGCGTTGGCCGCCAGCCACGGGCCCTCGTCCTGGTGCGGCACAAAGGTGCGCAGGCGGACGCCGTCGGGCGTGGGAAAGCTGCTTGGTGCAGCAGGGGTGTCCGCCGGCGCGTGGCGGACCAGGCGCATGCGCCACAGTTCGCGGATGGCGCGGTAGCCGTAGCTTGCGGCTAGGTCCGCGGCGGCCTCATGGTCACCGTGCGACCAGGCCTTGATGCCCAGCAGCCCGCGCACCGCCACGAGTTTGTCCACCAGCATGGTGCCGACGCCTTCGTTGCGGTAGTGGGGGTGCACCGCGATCTCCAGCACGCCTTCACTGCCATTAAGCACGACGACGGCCACTCCGGCCAGGTCCTCGCCCTCGGTGGGGGATTTCTCTTCCGGTGCGTGGGTGAGCAGCGTCAGGACGGTGTGCGGGCCGCCTGCCTTCGCCTTGAGCTCCACGAGCGACTGCTCGGAGAACGGCGGGTTGCCGTCCTCGTCTTCGGCCGCCCCCACCAGGTCAAGGATGTCGCGCAGGGCTTCGGGCTGGGGGGTGCCCTCAATCACCGTGACGGGCCAGGTGCTGCTGTTTGCTGGGCTCATGTCCACAGCCTAGTGGGCGCGGGCGGCCCAACGCGAGACACACGGGCGGATTTTCGGGGCCGGCGGCCGGCCGGTTTGCGTGCAGCGGTGCCGCTCGCCTAGAGTTTGAGGGCAGCATCAGGGGGGATGCACCAGTGGGGTGTCCTCGATACGTTCGACCCGTATGTCCTCCACCAAAGAATGGCCCGCCTTCCTCCGGGAAGCGGGCCATTTTGCATGGACCCGGTCCGGGTCAGGCATCCGCCAGTTCGTCGTCGTCGGACGTTTTGCTGATGGTCAGGCGGTAGCCCACATTCCTGACAGTGCTGATCAGGCTCTCGTGGTCGGAACCGAGCTTGGCCCGCAGCCGCCGCACGTGGACGTCCACGGTGCGCGTTCCCCCGTAATAGTCGTAGCCCCACACCTCGTTCAGCAATTGCGCCCGGGTGAAAACCCGTCCCGGATGCTGGGCCAGGTACTTCAGGAGTTCAAACTCCTTGTAGGTGAGGTTGAGTGCGTTGCCGTGGACACGGACGGTGTAGCTGTCCTCGTCGATGATGACCCCTGCCGCCTGGATCTCGTGGCTGACGGCGTCCTCCGCACCGGCCACGCGGGTCAGTGCCAGCCGGATGCGGGCTTCAACTTCGGCCGGGCCCGCGGATTCCAGCACCACGTCGTCGGCCGCCCAGGACGCGGACACGGCAGCCATGCCGCCCTCAGTCAGCACAAGCAGCAGCGGGACGCTGATGCCGGTGGCCCGCAACAGCTGCGTCAGCGAGCGGGAACCGGCCAGGTCCTTGCGGGCATCGACCATGATCAAGTCTGAGGGCTTGGCATCCAGCAGTGCGGTGGGGACGGCGGGGAGAATGTGCACGGAGTGGCTGAGCAGTTCCAGCGCAGGCAAAACATCCACGGAACTTCCGTGGTTGTTGGTCAGCATGAGTATCTGCGACATGACTTCCTCCAAAGTGCGGGGTGCGCATCTTTGAGCGACGAACCACTGAATGTCCTGCTGCCGGGATCCGGCTCGGGTGCGGCTCGGCTGCACCTGGCCCAACGCACCGGCTGCGGGGGTTTTCCACAGTGTACCGCCACAATAGGGCAGGATTGGTGTGTGAAGTCATCAACTGCGGGACTTGTTGGAATTGCCGCGCTCGCTGCCATTGTCGCCGGCCATGCGCTGGGGCTCGCCTACACCGTGGTCCTCGGTGTGGTGCTGGCGGCGGTCTTTGGGCTCGGCTGGCCGCATTACCTGGGCATTCCGGCCAAAAAAACCTTGGGCACCGTCATCGCCTTGACGGGTGCCGGTTCAGCCGCCACGGCAGGCCTGACCCGGGATTCAAACTACCTCACATGGACGCCCATCTTCATTGCAGTTGGTTTTGGCGCCGTCATGGTGGTGCAGCTGATCCGCGGCACCGGCCAGGCACACCGGCTTGAATCCACGCTGGGGGCGGGCGCCGGCGTCGCCATTGCCGGGCTGGCCGGCGGTTGGGTGGCGTCCTACCGGTTCCTGGGCGAACCCGGCATGACGCTGATCACCGCCATTAGTGCCGCCGTCGCCCTGGGCATCGGCATGCTGGCCATTCCGGACCGGGTCTCCGCCCCGCTGGCCATCGTCCTGGCCGCGCTGGCCGGACCCCTGGCGGCGCTGTTGTTTTCGGACGTACGCATCATTCCTGCGGCAGTCCTGGGGGCGCTGCTGGCTGCCGTAATCGCCGGCTTCCACCGCCTGCGGACGCTTTCCGGGCCGGTCCGCAACGTCATCGGGGGTGTGTCGGCTGCGCTGGCCCCCATCCTCTCGCTCGGGGCGCTGGTTTATTTCGTCGATAAACTGCTTCTGACGTAGCTCCGCAAAAGATCACGATAGGATGGCACCATGAGCGTACTTGCCTTGGAAATTTTCTTCATCTGCCTGCTGGTACTGGCCGGCATCACCATGGCCTGGTTCGCCGGTCTGGTGGTGTGGCGCCTGTTCAAGGGCCAGCAGTAGCCTCCATGGCCATTGAGATCCCCACGGGCCTGACCCCCGAACTGGTCCCCCTTTCCTGGCTGCTGGGCACCTGGACCGGGCACGGCCGGCTGGGCGAGGGAGACGCGGATTCGGGCTATTTCACCCAAACCGCGACCTTTGCCGCGAACGGGCTCCCGTACCTCCAGTACACCGCTGAAACCTGGCTCACCGACGAGGATGGCACGGTGCTGCGCCCCCTCGCCGTCGAGACGGGCTTCTGGCAGCTGGACCGCACCCTCAACGACGCCGACGGCGGCCCCGGACTGGTCCCGGCCGACATTGTGCCGGCCTTGCGCACCGCCGACGACGTCGAAGCCCTCCGCAATGCCGACGGCGGCTTCGACATCATGGCCACCATCGTCCACCCTGGCGGCATCTCCGAACTGTATTACGGCAGCATCAAGGGTCCGCAGATCCAGCTGTCCACCGACGCCGTCATGCGCGGCGCCGGCTCCAAGGACTACAAGGCGGCCACCCGCATCTTTGGCCTGGTCAACGGCGACCTCTACTGGCGCTGGGACGCGGCCGCACAGGGCAAGTCCCTCGAGGCCCACGCCTCAGCAGCACTCCACAAGGTCGCGTAGGCGGCTCTGTGCCGCTGCCGGGCCCGGCCGCCGGCGTGATGATAGTCCGGACGGGTCAGGCACGTGCCGGAATAGGCCATTCAGGGAAGGCGTTGCACACGTTATGAGCTATAAGAGTCCTTTGCTAAACCGCCATGGAGCCGTGCTTGCGGGAGGCCTTGATGCGGGCGTTGCCTCGCACTACGGGGATCCGAACCGGGAACAGCGGCTGCTGGCGGGGTACAACGGCCTGCCGCCCACAGCCGTGGTGGACCTCTCACACCGGGGCGTGGTCACGGTGTCCGGCCCCGACAGGCTGAGCTGGCTCAACACACTTTCCTCCCAGGGCGTCACGAAACTTGAACCCCGCGTGGGCACCGAACTGCTGCTGCTGAGCCTGCAGGGCCGCATTGACTACGATGCCCGCGTGGTTGACGACGGAACCACCACCTGGCTGATTGTGGAAACCGCCGAGGCCGCCCCGCTGGCTGACTGGCTGGCGTCCATGAAGTTCATGCTGCGCGTTGAGATTGCCGACGTCTCCGCCGACTGGGCCGTGCTGGGCTCGGTGGCCGAGGTGCCCGAGTGGGACTCCCTGCTCCAATGGACCGACCCCTGGCCCCACATCGGGGCCGGCGGCTACAGCTACGCCGCCGTCGATGAATCCGAACACCCGGGCCTGGAACGGCCGTGGCACGAATACCTGGTGCCGGCTGCGGACCTGGTGGCCACCGTTGGACAGCGCCCCCTCGCCGGCGCCTGGGCTGCGGAGGCCCTCCGGATTGCCGCGTGGCGCCCCCGCCGGGGCGCCGAGACGGATGAAAAGACCATTCCCCATGAACTGGACCTGCTGCGCACTGCAGTGCACCTGTCGAAGGGCTGCTACAAGGGCCAGGAAACCATTGCCCGCGTCCACAACCTGGGCAGGCCGCCGCGCCGGCTGGTTTTCCTGCAGCTGGACGGCTCGCAGCACACCATTCCGGCCGCCGGCAGTGCCGTCTATGACGGCGAGCGCCAGGTGGGCCGCCTGACCAGCGTTGCCCAACATTATGAGATGGGACCCATCGGCCTGGCCGTCATCAAGCGCACCGTGGACCCGGAGGCGGTCCTGATGATTGACGACGACGGCGAAAAGTACGTGGCGGCCCAGGAGCTGATTGTGGCCACCGACGCCGGCCAGGTGGTGGGGCGCGCCAAGGGCTTCCTCCGCACCCCGCACTAAGCCCCGCAGTAGCCGGAAAAAACGTCAACTCCTGTGATCCGCGCCATTGTGCCCCAATAGTCCACGTGGAATAATTCTTATGGGCTAGATGGAAGGCAGGGTCATGGAGCAACAACAAGAGGCACAGAACAAGCGGCTCACGCCCCTGGCTGTCGCGGCACTCGGCCTGTTGGCGGAACGTCCCATGCACCCCTACGAGATGTACCAGGTGCTCATGCACCGCAGGGAAGACCGCCTGGTCAAGATCCGGCCGGGCACGCTGTACCACACGGTGGGCCGGCTGGCAGCGGCAGACCTGGTCAAGGCTGCGGGCACCGAGCGGGACGGAAACAGGCCCGAGCGGACCACTTACGCCATACTCGAAGCCGGCCGCGAAGCCTTGGAAACGGAACTCAAGAAGCTGCTGGCGCAGCCGGCAGTTGAATACCCCAGCTTCCCGCAGGCCGTGGCCGAGGCACACAACCTGCCGGCCGGCGTCGTGCTTGGCCTGCTGGGGCAGCGGATTGCGGCACTGGAAGCGCACGCGGCGGAGCTGGAAGCAGACCAGCGGAACGCAATATCCCGGGGCGTGGAACAAAGGTTCTGGGTGGAAGTGTTGTACCAACAGGCCATCACCAAGGCAGAGCTGGACTGGATCCGGCAGCTGCACTCAGACATCACCACCGGCGCGCTGCCATGGCAGCCGGACGAATTCTTCGACCAAACGGCTCGAAACAAACTTTAAGGAACAAGCATGGAAACCGTGGCAAAACCTTGGCCCGCGCTATGGGCGCTTGTGCTGGGGTTCTTCATGATCCTGGTCGACTCAACCATCGTCTCGGTGGCCAACCCGAAGATCATGGAGGGCCTGCACACCGACATCAACTCCGTCATCTGGGTGACCAGCGCCTACCTGCTGGCATACGCCGTCCCGCTGCTTGTCACCGGGCGCATGGGAGACAAATACGGGCCCAAGAACCTGTACCTGATCGGCCTGAGCGTGTTCACGCTGGCGTCGCTGTGGTGCGGCCTGTCCGGCAGCATCGGCATGCTGATCCTGGCCCGTGCCGTGCAGGGGCTCGGCGCGGCCATGATGACGCCACAGACCATGGCCGTCATTACTCGCATCTTTGCCCCTGACAAGCGTGGCCCGGCCATGGGCCTGTGGGGCGCCACCGCCGGGGTGGCCATGCTGGTGGGTCCCATCCTGGGCGGCGTGCTGGTGGACGGCCTGGGCTGGGAATGGATCTTCTTTGTCAACGTGCCCGTGGGCGTCGTGGCGTTCGTCATGGCCGTCCGCCTGGTGCCGGCCCTGAAGACGCACGACCACAAGTTCGACCTGCTGGGCGTGGCCCTGAGCTCGATCGGGCTGTTCATGCTGGTCTTTGGGATCCAGGAAGGCGAAAAGTACAACTGGGGAGCCATTTCAGGCCCCATCACCGTGTGGGGGCTGATCATTGCCGGCCTGGTGTTCCTGGTGCTGTTCGGGATCTGGCAGGGCACGACGAAGGGCGAGGCCCTGGTCCCGCTGCACCTGTTCAAGGTCCGCAACTTCTCCCTGGCCAACATTGCCATCACCACCATGGGCTTCAGCGTGACGGCCATGAGCCTGCCGCTGTTCTTCTACTACCAGCTGGTGCGCGGCATGACACCTACGCAATCGGCGCTCATGATGGTCCCCATGGCGCTGTTCTCCGGCGTGCTGGCACCGTTTGTCGGCAAGCTGGTGGACCTGGCGAACCCGCGCTACGTGGCGCTGACCGGCTTCGTGCTGATGTCCGTCTCCCTCTTGTGGACATCGTCGCTGATGAGCCCCGACACGCCCATCTGGCTGTTCCTGCTCCCCAGCGGGCTGCTGGGCATTGCCAGCTCCGGCATCTGGGCGCCGCTGTCCACCACGGCCACCCGCAACCTGGGCCCCAGCGAGGCCGGGGCCGGTGCCGGAATTTACAACACCACGCGCCAAATCGGTTCGGTGCTGGGCAGTGCCGCGATTGCCGCCCTGATCTCCGCCCGCCTGGCGGCCGAGATGCCCGCTGGCGCTTCGCAGGGCGCCTCCGGGGTGTCGGGTCAGCTGCCGGCGTTCCTGCAGGCCGGATTTGCGACGGCGATGGGCCAGTCCATCATCCTGCCCGCTGCAGTGGTGGTGCTGGGTGCAGCAACCGCGGCCTTCTTCGCCAAGCCCCGCTCCGTGGAAGCTATTTATGCGGAGTATGAAGGTCAACGGTCGTCTGCAAACCAGCCACACTAAGTCCCGCTGCCATGGCCAGTGCGTGGGCGGGCACGTTGTTGATGTCCGCCCGCCACTGGACTATCAGCCCGGCGGCGAGCGCCTCGTGCGCAGCAATTGAGGTGGCCAGCAGCCCAAGCCCCTGATTCCGGTGGGCGGGGGCCACCAGGGTGCCCAGCCGGGCCAATAACCCCTGAAACTCGGCGTAGGCACTGCACGCAACCGGTCCGGCCGAATGCGCAGCCTCCTGCGGATCGCCGTCCCAGTCCGCGCCAGGATCCCGGCTTTGCCCGGGGAGCCCCATCAGGGTGAACTTGTGGGGCATGGCGGCCAGGCCGACGTCGTTCACGTCGTCGGGCGGGCACATCGCCTCAAGCGCCACGGCCTCCGGGTTCCCGTGGGAGACCATGATGCTCCCTGCCGGCTGGCGGACCTCCAGCTCGTCTGCGAAATACAGGGCCTGGGTGCCGCGGCCACGCCCGCCAAAGCCGCGCGTGAGGCGGAGCATCACGGCATGGTCGCTGAGCTCGTCATCGCTGTGGGCCCGTGCGGCCTCCAGCACGGCGGGAGGGCCGGTCAGGATCGATTGCTCCCACAACCGCACGAACGTCAGCCGGCCGTCGTCGGTGGCATGGGTGATCCGGCTGCCATCCCGGCCCATGACAAGGGAACCCTCCGGCAGGCCCAGCCCGCGTTCCCAGGCGAGCCGGACAATGGGGGCCGAGCTGAGGTCAAAGGTCATGGATTAAACCTTAACGCCCCGCTGCAGGGGTCTGCGCGGGGCATGGGGGCTGGCCGGACGGTGTCAGCCGAAAAGGATCGCGGCCTCGTCGTAGCGGTGCTGCGGCACCACCTTGAGGTTGCCGAGGGCTGCCTCAAAGGGCACGTGCTCAATCTCGGTGCCCTTGAGGGAGACCATGGTGCCCCAGCGTTCCTCCACCACGGAATCAACGGCGGCCATGCCCAGGCGGGTCGCCAGAACCCGATCAAAGCTGGAGGGCACGCCGCCGCGCTGGATGTGGCCCAGGATGGTGGCGCGGGTTTCGATGCCCGTACGGGCTTCAATTTCCGGGGCCAGCTGTTCGCCGATGCCGCCCAGCCGCGGGCGGCCGAAGGTGTCCATGCCGCGTTCTGAATGGGCGGAGTCCCGGTGGTCCGGGACGAACCCTTCTGCCACCACCACCAGGGGTGCGCGGCCGCGTTCGTGGGCTTCCTGGACCCATTCCACAATCTGGTCCATGCTGGTGTTTTGTTCCGGAATCAAGATGGCGTGGGCGCCCGTGGCCATGCCGGCGTGCAGGGCAATCCAGCCCACATGGCGGCCCATGACCTCGGCGATCATGCACCGGTGGTGTGACTCCCCGGTGGTCCGCAGCCGGTCGATGGCCTCGGTGGCAATTTGCACGGCCGTGTCGAAGCCGAAGGTGTAGTCGGTGGCGTCAAGGTCGTTGTCCACGGTTTTCGGCACGCCCACAATTTTCAGCCCGGCATCCGTGAGCCGGCGGGCCGCAGCCAGCGTCCCCTCGCCGCCAATGGCGATCATGGCGTCAATGCCGAGGCGTTCCAGGTGGGCCTTGATGACCTCGGGGCCGCCGTCGCCGTCGAACGGGTTGGTCCGCGAGGTGCCCAGGATGGTGCCGCCCTGCTTGGAAATGCCGCGGACCATCTGGCGGGGCAGGTCCATGATGTCGCCCTCAACAACGCCCCGCCAGCCGTCCCTGAAGCCCACAAATTCGTGGCCGTAGACCTTGATGCCCTTCAAAACAATGCCGCGGATCACGGCGTTGAGTCCGGGGCAGTCGCCTCCGCTGGTGAGAATGCCAATCTTCATGGGTGTTGGGCCCTTCGGTGTGATGGAGTCAATGTGTCTTGAGCGCACCGTTGAGCTCCTCACAGGCCATTCTAGACGGTCATGTGACCGGGGCAACTCTTGACCGCGGGGTGGACACGGATTCCGCCACCGCCGCCGTCACTTCTTGCGCAGCACGCTCACGGCCCCGCCGGCCACCATGGCCAGGCCCGCGCCGAAGAGCAGCCACATGGCCGTCTGGCCGGTGTCCAGCCGCAGGCCGGCCTGGCGGGAGGCGATGACCAGGATGCCCAGGACCACCACGACGGCGCCCCACACCAGGGTGCCGACCCTCACCGGGTGCCGGGTGGACTCAGTTTGTGTTTGTGCTTCGGCGCCCGCGTCTGGGCGCGTGACATTGTCGTCGCCGGGAAAGCTGATGGGTTCTGTTGGGGTGTTCATGGCATTCTCCAGGTTCTTAGTTGCCGGGTGTCGGGACAAAGGCGATGGTGGCTGCGGCGCCGTTGAGGGTGATGGCCAGTCCGCTGCCTTTCAGCCCGGGGTTGAGCTGCGTGGAGGAGTTCTGCACCACCGCGCCCCCGCCTTGGCCGGCACCGCCCTGGACGTCGAGTTTTGACACCGCGAGGTCGCTGGTGACCGTGACGGGGATGTCGGTGGGCACCTTCACCACCACCTTGGCGGCAACTACGTTGAGGGGGATCTGGACGTCAGCCGTGAGGGAGCTGCCTTGGGAGACGTGGGTCAGGTCGATTGCGGCGTTGCCCACCATCACATCGAGCCCTTGTTCGGCCGCACTGACACTGGTGGGGGTCCATGACTGGTTCGCCAGGGGCGTCCAGGGACCGTGCAGCGGGACCACGCTCAGCAGGCCCGCAACCACCAGTGCGATGATCGCAAAGGTGCCCACCCCGCCCGCCGTGCGCCCGAGTATCCCCGAGATGATGATGGCCAGTCCCGCGGTGATGGCTGCGGCGGCCGCGGCGGCCGCCACCTGGTAGCCGTTGAGGTTGATGATCCCGGCTGCATTGAGGATAAGCACCAGTGCGCCCACCATGACGGCCAGTCCCAGCGAGAGCAGGCTTGCTGCAGCACCCAGGCGGGGTGGCGCCTTGAGGGCCGGCCGTCCGTTCTGTCCGAGGGGTCCGTTAGGGCCAAGCGGCCCGTTCGCTCCGAGGGGGCCATTCGGGCCCAAGGTGTGCTCAGTCCAGGCGCCGGCTTTCGCCGCGGGCCCTGCGGCGGCAAGCTGCCTGGGGTCGGGCCCGGTTTCAGTTCCAGCCGCGTAGCCGGGGCCCTGGGCCGCGTATCCGGATCCGTAAGGTGTACCGGTGGCTGCCGCACTGGAGTGCTGCTGCCAGGGTGGGTTTCCCGAGGGCCGCGGCGGCTGCCCCTTGCCCCGGTTGACGGCCCAGACCACGCAGCAAACGATGGCCGCCACCCAGATAACGGGCCAAGGGAACCAGCCGTTGTGGCCGTCCCAGACGAAGGTCTGCCCCGGCCCGGCCAGCCCCAGGCAGGTGGCCACCGCGGCGCCCGTCATGCCGGTGGACCAGTGCCCCCGGGCCACCTGCTCCACGTGGATTCGGCCGTCCGGTTCGGGCAGCAGGGCCCAGGCCAGCCCGTAGGCCAGCAGGCCGACGCCGAAGAACAGTGTGAGCACCACGGTCAGGCCGCGGACAATCACAGGGTCGATTCCCCACCGGTCCGCCAGTCCGCTGCACACGCCGCCCACCCAGCGGCTGCTGCCGCGCTGCACGCCCAGGGAGCGCAGCCACCGGAAGAAGCGTGCGCTGTCCTGCGCTGCGGGCTGTGGCGGCGCGGGGTAGCCCTGGCCCGGGCTTTCCGGCTGCGAAGGCTGCTGCGGGGGCTGCCCGCTTGAGGGGGGCGTGGCGCCTGGGTCGGGCTGTTGGGGGTCATGGGTTTCGTTCATGGTTCAATCGTGTCCCGGCGGTGCCCGCGCCGCCATCGGGGGTGACCCTGAAAGAACCCTGATGCGACCCTTGGAAACTGCGCCGCCGCTCTCCGGTCGTGCTTGGATTGAACCATGAGCGCAAAGATGTACAGGTCCACGGACCGTGTGGTTGCCGGCGTGTGTGCCGGCCTGGCGGATCACCTTGGCCTGCGCGTCGGCACTGTCCGGGCCATCATGGCCGGCTCCTGCTTCCTGTTCGGGGCGGGCGTGGTGTTCTACGCCTGGCTGTGGATCCTGGTGCCCCTCGCCGGGGATGACGCCGCCTCGGGCGCCCCCCAGCTGGCCGACGACGGCGGCCCCCGGCTCAGGCTCTTCCGCCCGGCACCCCCGGCAGAGCCGGCCGCGGCGGAGCTTGGAGCCGGAGGTCCCGCGCAGCCGCAGGGTGACCGCGCCCGTCCGGGCTTTTCGGTGGGGGCCAGGGAAATCCTGGTGGGCGGGGCATTGGTGGTCGCAGCGGTGCTGCTGTTCAGCGCCAGGGCCGGGGTGAACCTCAACCTGGGCACCATCATTCCCTTGGGCGTCATTGCCGCGGGTGCCGTGCTGGCCTGGATGCAGCTTGACGCCACCAGGCGCGTGGGCCTGCTTAACGCGGCAAAGATGGACACCCCCTGGTCGGTGGCCCGGTTTGTGGCGGGCCTGATCCTGGTGGTGGCCGGGGTGCTCATCATCGTCACCGGCTCCGGCTCCTGGGCGCTGGTCTGGGCGTCCGTGGTCGCCTCGGTGGCCGTGCTGGCCGGCGTCGGGCTGGTCCTGGCACCCTGGGCACTGAAGTTTTGGCGCGATCTCCAGGCCGAGCGCGCCGGGCGCATCCGCGAAGCCCAGCGGGCGGAGATTGCTGCCCACCTGCACGACTCCGTGCTGCAAACCTTGGCGCTGATCCAAAAACGGGCGGATTCGCCCCAGGACGTCAGCCGGCTGGCCCGCGCACAGGAACGCGAACTGCGCAGCTGGATCTACCAGGATGCCGGGCAGGACACGGGCCGGCTGGTTGCGGGGATCAAGGCCGTGTGCGCCGAAGTCGAGGATCTCCACGGCCTGCCGGTGGAACTGGTGACGGTGGGGGATGCCGAGCTGGGCGAGCCCATGCGCGCCCTGGTCCAGGCCACGCGTGAGGCCGTGCTGAACGGCGTCCGCCACGGCGGGACGCCCGTGTCCGTGTACGTTGAGGCGGCCCCCTCCGGAGTCGACGTCTTCGTCAAGGACCGCGGGCCGGGGTTCGATCCCGGCGCCGTGCCGCCGGACAGGCTGGGAGTCCGGGAGTCCGTCGTCGGGCGCATGCAACGCAATGGCGGCTCGGCTGAGATCATTAGTTCACCTGACGGCACGGAGGTGCGCCTCCACCTGCCCGGCGGGCCCGCGCAGGCCGCGGCAGCCACCGGCACAGCCAGGAACACGGACGCGGAGGAAGCGAAATGACAGCTGCAGGGCAGCCCATCCGGGTGGTCGTGGTGGACGACCACGCCATCTTCCGCTCCGGGCTCAAGGCGGACCTTGCCCCGGACATCCACGTGCTGGCGGAGGCCGCCACGGTGGAGGAAGCCATTGCCGCCGTCGCCGCCCACACGCCGGATGTGGTGCTCCTTGACGTCCACCTGCCTGGCGGACGCGGCCAGGGCGGGCGCGAGGTCATCTCGGGGTGCGCCGGGATGCTGGGACAGGTGAAGTTCCTGGCACTGAGCGTCTCGGACGCCGCGGAGGACGTGGTCTCCGTGATCCGCGCCGGCGCCCGCGGCTATGTCACCAAATCGATCTCCGGCACGGAAATATCCGACGCCGTCCGCCGGGTTGCCGGGGGAGACGCCGTGTTTTCCCCGCGGCTGGCCGGCTTTGTGCTTGACGCCTTTGGCACGGCCGAGGTGGCCGTGGAGGATGAGCTCGACAAGCTGTCCGCCCGGGAGCTGGAGGTCATGCGGCTCATTGCCCGCGGCTACTCCTACAAGGAGGTGGCGAAGGCCCTGTTTATCTCCATCAAGACCGTGGAAACGCACGTCTCAGCCGTGCTGCGCAAGCTCCAACTGTCCTCCCGGCACGAACTCACCCGCTGGGCCGCCGACCGCAGGCTGCTGTAAGGCGTACGGCGTCCTCCCGTCAGGCCTTTGCGGTGCCCAGGAACTCCTGCAGGCGGCCCACGCCTGTGGCGAGGTCGTCGTCGCCGAGGGCGTAGGACAGGCGCAGGTAGCCGCTGGGGCCGAACGCCTCGCCCGGAACCACGGCCACTTCGGCCTTGTCCAGGATGAGGGCAGCCAGCTCCGCCGACGTGGCCGGGCGGATGCCACCGATCTCGCGTCCCAGCAGGCCCCGAACATCGGCATAGGCATAAAACGCGCCGTGGGGCGTGGGGCACTGCACACCGTCGATCGCGTTCAGCGCCTGCACCATGGCCTTGCGGCGGCGATCGAAGGCCACCTTCATTTCCTCCACGGCCGTCAGGGGCCCGGACACGGCGGCCAGGGCGGCCATCTGGGAAACGTTGGCCACGTTGGACGTGGCGTGGGACTGCATGTTCGTGGCAGCCTTGGCCACATCCGCCGGGGCGATCATCCAGCCCACGCGCCAGCCGGTCATGGCATACGTCTTGGCCACGCCGTTGAGGATCACCACCTTGTCACCCAGCTCCGGGGCGGCCGTGGCAATCGAAGTGAAGGGGACGCCGTCGTAGGTCAGGTGCTCGTAGATTTCGTCCGTGATGACCCACAGGCCCTTCGACGCGGCCCACAGCCCGATCTCCCGCGTTTGCTCGGCGGAGTACACGGCGCCGGTCGGATTGGACGGGGACACAAACAGCAGCACCTTGCTGCGGGGCGTCACCGCGGCTTCAAGCTGGTCCACGGTCACCAGGTAGCCCTGTTCCGGTCCGGCAAACACCTCAACGGGAACGCCGCCGGCCAGCCGGATCGCCTCCGGATAGGTGGTCCAGTACGGGGTGGGGATGATGACCTCATCACCCGGATCGAGCAAGGTGGCGAAAGACTCGTAGACGGCCTGCTTGCCGCCATTGGTGACCACCACCTGGGCGGGCTCGGCGGAGTAGCCCGAATCCCGCAGCGTCTTGGCCACGATGGCGGCCTTGAGCTCCGGCAGGCCCGCTGCGGGGGAGTAGCGGTGGTACTTGGGCTGTCGGGCTGCGGCAATTGCCGCCTCCACTATGTAGTCGGGGGTGGGGAAGTCCGGCTCACCGGCACCAAATCCAATCACGGGGCGCCCGGCCGCCTTCAGCGCCTTGGCCTTGGCGTCGACGGCCAGTGTGGCGGATTCGGCGATGGCGGCGATGCGGGCGGAGATGCGGCGCCCGGCGCCATGGTCAGCTGTCAGTTCGGCAGACATCAGGGTACTTTCTTCTCAGGGTGAGCCTTACAGTGCATTCGGGTCACTTCGACTTCGTCTTCTACTTTAGGCGCATCGGGTGCCCGGTTCGACGTAGCCACTTAAGAATGCGTAGAATGGAGAACTGGTGCTAAAACACCATGATGGTGCACGCCTTGAACCGGATGGAACAACCGGTGCCGGTTTGGAAAACGGGTGTTCAAGACGGTAAGTTATTCATGGCGTTCGGCGTCATGGGGCCCCCAGGGCTCCAAAGGGTAGTGGCGCAATTGGTAGCGCAGCGGTCTCCAAAACCGCAGGTTGCAGGTTCGAGTCCTGTCTGCCCTGCGTTTAGGCGCAGCGGGTTTGGTCCTTGTGAAGTGCAAGTGAATTACTTGTGGATTCGTGGGCCAAACCCATCTCCGTCTAGCGAATAAGTTGCACAAGACGGGGTCCGAGATCCGGGCCCGGGTGTTTTCCAACAAACGATGAGTGAGGCACTGGTGACCGAATCTGCGGCAAGCCGCTCCGAGGGCCGCCCTGCCAAGAAGACCGGCAAGTCAGGTGGGCCAGGATTCTTTGGCCGCATAGCCACCTTCCTTCGCCAGGTCATTGGCGAGATGAAAAAGGTCGTCACGCCCACTCGCCAGGAGTTGATCAACATGACCGCCGTCGTGCTGGTATTCGTGGTCATTGTGATGGGAATCGTCACCGTCCTGGACTTTGGCTTCGGCAAGGCCGTGCTTTGGGTCTTTGGCGGCCACGTATCCACTGAGCAGTAAACGCTCGACTTTGGCCGGCCCCGAAAGCGATTTTCGACAAGGGGTCGGTTTGAGCCATTTAAGAAACGCACAAGGAAAGCAGGAAATTCGTGTCTGAGCAGGAGCCCGAGGCTAACTACAGTGAGCCGGAGCAGGACACTGTGGTTGCTGATGCTGCAATCAGTGCCGACCTTGATGCCCCCGAGGCTGACGCAGCAGCGGTTGAAACCGAGCCGGCCACCGCGGTCGACGCCGAGCCGGCCACGGCGGAAGGCGACGAAGCAGCGGAAGCTGACGCCGCCGTCGTGCCTGCCGAGCCCGAGGTGGACCCGGCCGAGGAATTCAAGGCCAAGCTGCGCCGCCAGGAGGGTGACTGGTACGTCATCCACTCCTACGCCGGCTACGAAAACCGCGTCAAGGTCAACCTTGAATCCCGCAGCCTGTCGCTGAACATGGAAGATTTCATCTTCGAAGTCCAGGTCCCCATGGAAGAAGTCGTGGAGATCAAGAACGCCCAGCGCAAGGTTGTGAACCGCGTTCGCATTCCCGGCTACGTGCTGGTCCGCATGGACTTGACGGATGCCTCCTGGGGCGTGGTCCGCCACACCCCCGGCGTCACCGGCTTTGTCGGCAACGCCCACAACCCCGTGCCGCTGCGCCTGGACGAGGTCTTCTCCATGCTGGCCCCGATCTTCGAGGAGCAGCAGGCCGAAGTGACCGGCGTCCCGCTGCGCCACGATCCGCTGGATGCCGAAATCGACTTCGAGGTCGGCGAGGCCGTCATCGTCAAGGACGGCCCGTTCGAGACCCTCTCCGCCACCATTTCGGAGATCAAGCCCGAATCCCAGCAGCTGGTGGTGCTGGTATCCATCTTCGAGCGCGAGACCCCCGTCACACTCGCCTTCAACCAGGTCACCAAGATCTAGTTGCCCCTAAGTTTCGCTTCGCGGGGGCTTGCTTAGTTCCCGCGGGGCGTTCGGCCGGACGCCATCCGGCCACCCACCTTGGACGCGCTCCGTCGTCCAGGACAGATATTGAGAGAAGGACCCTACATTGGCTCCCAAGAAAAAGGTCACCGGCCTTATCAAGCTGCAGATCCAGGCAGGCGCCGCCAACCCGGCCCCGCCAATCGGTCCCGCGCTTGGCCAGCACGGTGTCAACATCATGGAATTCTGCAAGGCGTACAACGCTGCCACGGAATCCCAGCGCGGAAACGTCATCCCCGTTGAAATCACGGTTTACGAAGACCGTTCCTTCACGTTCGTCACCAAGACCCCGCCGGCTGCTGAGCTCATCAAAAAGGCTGCAGGCGTCGCCAAGGGTTCAGCCACCCCGCACACCGTCAAGGTTGCCCAGCTGACCAAGGCACAGGTCACCGAGATCGCCACCCAGAAGCTGGTCGACCTCAACGCCACGAGCATCGAAGGCGCTGAGAAGATCATCGCCGGCACCGCCCGCTCCATGGGCATCACCGTCGAGGCCTAAAGCCCCGGCATCCGGTGGTCGGGCTTGTCGCGACCGCCAATCAGCATCACCAAAAACATAAAGAACGACGCCGGCCAGTCTCCCCCTGGGTGCCTGGAGGCGGACGTACGTGGCAGGGCCCGCGCGGTCCAAACGACCACAACTGCACAAGGAGAAACAAGCAGCATGGCAAAGCGCAGCAAAGCATATAAGGCAGCCGAAGCCAAGATCGATGCGGAAAAGGTTTACGCACCGTTCGAGGCCATCAAGCTCGCCAAGGAGACCAACCCCTCCAAGTTCGACGCCACCGTTGAGGTCGCGTTCCGCCTGGGCGTTGACCCCCGCAAGGCCGACCAGATGATCCGCGGCACGGTCAACCTGCCCCACGGCACCGGCAAGACGGCCCGCGTCCTCGTTTTCGCAACGGGCGAGCGCGCCGAGGCCGCTATTGCAGCCGGCGCCGACTTCGTGGGCACGGACGAACTGATCGAAAAGATCCAGGGCGGCTGGACCGACTTCGACTCAGCAGTGGCAACCCCGGACCTTATGGGCAAGGTGGGTCGCCTGGGCAAGATTCTTGGCCCCCGCAACCTCATGCCGAACCCGAAGACCGGCACGGTCACCAACGACGTCGCCAAGGCTGTCAATGACATCAAGGGCGGCAAGATCGACTTCCGCGTCGACAAGCACTCCAACCTTCACTTCATCATCGGCAAGGTGTCCTTCGACGCCGTCAAGCTGGCGGAGAACTACGCGGCAGCGCTGGAAGAGGTGCTTCGCCTGAAGCCGTCCGCTTCCAAGGGCCGCTACCTGCAGAAGGCCACTGTCACCACGACGTTCGGCCCCGGCATCTCGGTCGACCCCGCGGCAACAAAGGTACTCACCGACGCCTAAGCCACAGGCTTTGGAACATGGGGGCCGGTCTAGCTATTCGCTACGCCGGCCCCCATTTTTTGTATGGTTAAGTCACAGGCAGGCACGCACAAGCAATCTTGGGAGCATGACATATGACCGTCACCATCAGGGAGGCAACTCGTGAGGATGCGGCGGCGCTGGCCGGCCTGGCTGCGGTGACTTTCCCATTGGCCTGCCCGCCCGACAGCCGGGCGGAGGACGTAGCCGCCTTCATCGTGGACAAGCTGGGGGAGGACTCCTTCGACGGCTACTTGACCGACTCCCAACGCGTGGTTTTTGTGGCCGAGGACTCACAGCCCGGCGGAGGGTCCCAGTTGCTCGCATACACGATGCTGGTGGACGCACCGCCGCAGGACGCGGACGTGGCGGCTGTTGTGGGCAGCCCTTCCGGGGTGGAACTGAGCAAATGCTATGCACACCCCGATGTCCATGGAGCGGGCATCACCGCGCAGCTCATGGCGGAAAGCCTTGGGTGGGCGCGGTCGCGGGGTTCCGCACAGGTGTGGCTCGGCGTCAATGATGAGAATGCCCGGGCCAGGAAATTCTATGAAAAGCACGGCTTTGCCGTTGCCGGGGAGCGAAGCTTTCGGCTGGGGAACAGGGTGGAGCATGATTTTGTCATGGTCCGGCCCGCATAACGCAAGTCTCAGGAGTACAGGGAAATGAACGATGTCCAGATCGAACAACTGCGGGTGCCCGAGACGCTCGACGGCGACGGCGCCGCGGACTTCCTGCGCGCCGTGGACGTCTCCCGCCAGGTCCGCCTAAACACCTGGGGCAATGACGACCTGGCCTATACCGGTGCGGAGATGCTGGCGCTCTGCCACGACCCGTACGAATGGTATGTGATGTTGGTGGCCCGCCTCGGCGGGGAGATCGTGGGCAGGGCCGGCGTCGCCATGCCCCTGGACGACGACACGGAACTGGCCCATGTCACGCTGGATGTGCTGCCATCGGCGCAAGGCCATGGCATTGGCAGGAAGCTGCTGGAGGCGGCCGAAACGTTTGTGCAGGGGGAAAACCGGCACATTGTGGTTGTGGAAACCAACCATTCGGCTGCGGACGCTGCCGCCGGGGGCGAGGACGCCGTGCCCGCCGCAAACGGCGCCGGTTCGCTGCCCCTGAGCAGCAGGGAAGCGCGGTTTGCCTTCAGCGCCGGCTACCAGCTTGAGCAGGTGGAGCAGTTCAGCAGCTGTGCCCTGCCCCTGAACCCGGACAGGGCACAGGAGCTCTCCGATGGCGCGAAGGCCGCCCAAGCGGGCAAGTACGACGTCCATGGATGGACGGACCACTGCCCGGACCGGTGGGCCGCGGACGTGGTTCGGCTGGAGCGGGGCCAGGACCCGGAGGGCGGGGACACCTGGGATGTGGCGCGGCTGCGGGAATCAGAGGAATTGTCACTTCAGACGGGGCGGCACACCCTGGTGAGTGCCGCAGAGTGCGTGGCCACCGGGTCCCTGGTGGGGTTTACCTCCATTTCGGTGCTGGGGTACCGGGAGGACGTGGTGTTCCAGGACGACACCGTGCTGGCAGAGGAACACCGGGGGCAGGAGTTGGGCCTGCGGATCAAGGTGGCCAACATGGAACGGCTGGCGCGTGAATTCCCGCAGTCCCGCACGGTGTACACGTGGAACGCCGCGGACAATGCGTACATGCTGGCGGTGAACGCCAAGCTGGGATTTGCCGCGGCGGGCGTTACGGGGCAGTGGCAGAAGGATTTCGCGGCAGCGCTGTAGCAATCTGCCCCCCGCCTGGCCGCGGGTTCCCGGCTTCGATTTGGCGTCACCCGGACCTCTCTTGTATTCTTAAGGAACCAAAGACCGTCGGTCGATGGAAATCACCCCCGCAATGCAGGTGCACCATGTGCCGCGCAACACGGAACCAGGGAAAGTTTCCATCCGAAAGTCCTGTTCAGGACGGCCAGCGCAGGTGCACAAAGCTTAAATGGTGTAGACCCCGGTGAATGCCGGTTGACCCGCCGTGAAACGCCCCGTACATCTGTGCGGGGCGTTTTGTTTGTCCCGCCAGCTTCCCCGTGGAGCGTGGGACGGGACCTGCAGGGACCGGCACCAATTCCCGGAAGGAGGGTTATGGCAACGCCAACAAAGGTGGCTGCGGTCAAGGAAATCACTCAAGATTTCAATGATTCCACTGCAGCAGTCCTAACCGAATACCGTGGGCTCACCGTTGCCCAGCTCAAGGAGCTGCGCGTTTCTCTCGGCCAGGACACCAAGTTCTCGGTCGTCAAGAACACCCTGACAGCCATCGCGGCCAAGGAAGCGGGTGTTGACGCCTTCGAGGGTCAGCTGAGCGGCCCCACCGCCATTGCTTTCATCAAGGGTGATGCTGTAGCTGCAGCGAAGAGCCTGACGGATTTTGCAAAAGCCAACAAGGCGCTGATCATCAAGACCGGCATCTTCGAAGGCAAGGCTCTCGACGCTTCTGAGGTAGCCGCACTGGCCGCCCTTGAGTCTCGCGAACTGCAGCTGGCCAAGGTCGCCGGCATCCTCAAGGCTCCGATGGCCGCCGTCGCGCGCACCATCGAGGCCCTGCGTGTCAAGCTGGCCGAAGGCGCCCCCGTCGAGGAAGCGCCTGCCGCTGTCGAAGAGGCTCCGGCCCCTGAAGCTGCCGCTGCCGAAGAGGCACCGGCCGCCGAGACCACCGAGGCCTAGTCCTCATGGGGGATTCGTCCCCTCTAGTTTTTCCCTAAATCCATGAGGACTTAGGTTTATAGATTCGGCCCTCCGGGCCACGTACACAGAAGGAGCGCCACCCATGGCTAAGCTCACCAACGACGAGCTCATTGCAGCTTTCAAGGAACTGACCATCATCGAGCTCTCCGAGTTCGTCAAGCTCTTCGAAGAGACCTTTGAAGTTACCGCTGCCGCTGTTGCAGTTGCCGGCCCCGCCGGTGGCGGCGCTGCTGAGTCTGAAGACGAGCAGACCGAATTCGATGTCATCCTTGAAGCCGCTGGCGACAAGAAGATTGCAGTGATCAAGGAAGTTCGCGCCCTCACGTCCCTCGGACTGAAGGAAGCCAAGGACGTCGTTGACTCCGCTCCGAAGGCTGTCCTCGAAGGTGCAACCAAGGAAGCTGCCGAGAAGGCCAAGGAAGCCCTCGAAGCTGCCGGCGCCACGGTTACCCTCAAGTAATCACCTCGCATTCCATGAAGGGGCCCCGCACCGACAAGGTGCGGGGCCCCTTCGCGTGTACGCCCACCCCCGCCAAGCGACGCTCCCTCACTTTTCGCGGTCTTTCCCCCGACGCTCCCTCACTTTATGGCCATATCTCCTCGACGCTCGATTACCTTTCGCGGTGTTTTTTCGAAACGCTCCATCACTGCCTTGCGTGGCGACCGGCGGGCAAACACCGACCGGGAGGGAGCGCCGCCGGAAACACCGCGAAAGGTGAGGAAGCGTCGGGGCGATTGCCGCGAAAGGTGAGGGAGCGTCCTATTCGGGGACGGAGATGTCCGCCACGGTGGCGCCGAACGCTGCGATGAGGGCGTCTGCTTCGACGAACATGCTGTAGCCGTGTTCGCCGGCCCCCATGGCCACCCTGCGCCCAACCACGGATTCATCGACGAACACGGGCCACGCGGTGGTGCTCCCAAGCGGCGTGATGGTGCCGCGCTCATAGCCTGTGGCCGCCAGCGCAATGTCTGCAGGGGGCATTTGCAGCTTGTTCACGCCCACGGCATGGCGCAGCTTGGGCCAGGAAATGGACCGGCCGCCGGGGACCAGGGCAAAGAGGAACGTGTTGTCACTGCGTTTGACCACCAAAGATTTCACTATGTCCCCGGGCGTGACGCCCATCAGGGAGGCTGCTTCAGCCAGCGAATTTGCCGCCGGGCGGGCAAAGATTTCCACGGCCAGCCCGCGCCCGGCGGCATCCGCCGAAACGCGGGCATGGCCCTGAAGCACTTCGCTCACTCCGCATCCCGGAACAGCAGGAGGGCCTCTCCCTGGCCGCCGCCGCCGCACAGGGAGACGGCTGCCTTGCCGGAGCCGCGGCGGGCCAGCTCAAACGCGGCGTGCAGGGCCAGGCGTGCGCCGGAGGTGCCGATCGGGTGGCCCAGCGCAATGGCTCCGCCGTGGATGTTGCACTTCTCCAGCGGGAAGTCGAGGTCGCGGAGGGACTGCACGGCCACGGACGCAAATGCCTCATTGACCTCAATGAAGTCCAGGTCCTCGGTGGTCCAGCCGGCCCTGTCCAGGGCGCTCTGGATGGCGTGCGAAGGCTGCGAGTGCAGGGAGTTGTCGGGCCCCGCCACTTGGCCGGGTTTCCCCACCACGGCGAGCCATTCAAGTCCGTGTTCGTCGGCGTAGGCGCGGGTGGAGAGGACCACCGCGCAGGCGCCGTCGGACAGCGGGGATGAGTTGCCAGCCGTGATGGCGCCGTCGGCCGTGAATGCGGGCCGGAGCGGGGCGAGGGTTTCCACCGTGGTGGCTGCCCGGATGCCTTCGTCGCGGGTAAGGACCAGCGGATCCCCCTTGCGCTGGGGCACGGTGACCGGCACAATTTCGCGATCGAATACGCCGGCTTCCTGTGCAGCCGCGGCGCGTTGGTGGGACGCTGCGGCCACCTCGTCCTGCGCGGCGCGGGTAATGTTCAGCCTGATGTTGCCGCGTTCCGTGGAGAGCCCCATGGATTCGCCGTCGAACGCGTCCGTGAGGCCGTCGTGCGCGGCCACATCGAGTGCCTGGACGGCCCCGTAGCTCCAGCCTTGGCGCGAACCGGGAAGAATGTGCGGGGCCCGTGTCATGGATTCCTGGCCGCCGGCCACCACCACGTCGGCATCGCCGGAGCGGATCATGCGGGCCCCGTCGATGATGGCCGTCAGCCCCGAGAGGCACACCTTGTTGATGGTCACGGCCGGCACGTTCCAACCGATTCCGGCGCCGACTGCACTCTGGCGTGCCGGGTTTTGGCCTGCCCCGGCCTGGAGCACGTGGCCCATGACAACATATTTGACATCCTGCGGACTGAGCCCGGACCGCTCCACTGCCGCGGCAATGGCCTTAGCACCAAGTTCGACGGCGGTGAAGCCCGCCAGCTGCCCGTTGAGGCGCCCCTGCGGGGTGCGCGCTCCTGCGAGAATTACCACGTCATTTGCCTGTGTCGTCATGCGAGGATGCTCCTTACACATCATCCGGGCCGGTCATCGTCGACCGGCTCACCGGGTCCCTATTGAATCTAACAGTAGGGGAGGCGGGGAAAATTCCGCGACATCAGGGGTGTGCGGTCGAAATATGGGACCCAATAATTTGGCGTTGGGCGTCCCCGCTGTGGGCCGCGGAACATTCATAGTTGCGCATTTGCCCGCAGTGGGGTAGACACGTGGGGCACTTTGCCTGTAGTGTAGTTCTTTGCGTATCCCTCTTAACCTTCAGCCTTCATATAGCGGTGGGCTTTGCTTAGGACAAGAGTTGGAACAACGCGCATCTTGGGTAGATTCAACTCCCATGATGGGTGTTTTTGCAACTTCTTGACCAGCGTTCGCCTTGGTTTGATGACCAAGCGGCGAATCGGGTGAGGGTTCACAAGAACAAGCCTGCAGGTCTGTGGAAGGATCCCTCTTGGTCGCCTCGAGCACCTCTAATGTAAATAACGCTGCAACCGCTATCGATTCAAACAGCACGGACGGTGCTAAGAGTCGCCTCTCATTCGCAAAGATTCACGAGCCGCTTGACGTGCCGAATCTGCTTGCACTCCAGACCGAGAGCTTTGACTGGCTCGTCGGCAACGGGCGCTGGCAGGACCGCATGCAGACAGCCGTTGATGCCGGCGATGACAGTGTGGCCGTAACCTCCGGATTGGCTGACATCTTCGAAGAGATCTCCCCGATTGAGGACTTCCAGGGCACCATGTCCCTGTCCTTCACGGAACCGGAGTTCGCCGACCCCAAGTTCACCGTTGACGAATGCAAGGACCGCGACGCCACGTACGCCGCCCCCCTGTATGTCAAGGCTGAATTCATGAACAACCTCACGGGTGAAATCAAGCAGCAGACCGTGTTCATGGGCGATTTCCCGCTCATGACCGACAAGGGCACCTTTGTCATCAACGGCACCGAGCGTGTTGTTGTGTCCCAGCTGGTCCGTTCCCCGGGCGCATACTTTGAGCGCACCGCAGACAAGACCAGCGACAAGGAAATCTTCACCGCCAAGATCATCCCTTCACGTGGTGCCTGGTTTGAGCTGGAGATTGACAAGCGCGACCAGGTCGGCGTGCGCCTTGACCGCAAGCGCAAGCAGTCCGTCACCGTGCTGCTGAAGGCCCTTGGCTGGACCGAAGGCCAGATCCTGGAGGAGTTCGGCGAGTTCGACTCCATCCGTGCCACGCTGGAAAAGGATGCCACCACCGGCCGCGAGGACGCGCTCCTGGACATCTACCGCAAGCTGCGCCCGGGCGAGCCGCCCACCGTTGACGCCGCAGACGCACTGCTGCACAACCTGTACTTCAACGCCAAGCGCTACGACCTGGCCAAGGTTGGCCGTTACAAGATCAACCGCAAGCTCGGCATCGACCTGCCCCTGAGCAGCCCGGACGCCTCCGTGCTGAGCGTGGATGACATCGTCGCCATGATCAAGTACCTGGTGACCCTGCACGCCGGCGGCAAGACCACCAAGGGCAAGCGCGACGGCGCCGAAGTTGACCTGCGCGTTGACGTCGACGACATCGACCACTTCGGCAACCGCCGCATCCGCGCGGTGGGCGAGCTCATCGAGAACCAGGTCCGCACGGGCCTGTCCCGCATGGAGCGCGTGGTGCGCGAGCGCATGACCACCCAGGATGTTGAGGCCATCACGCCCCAGACGCTGATCAACATCCGCCCGGTTGTCGCCGCGATCAAGGAGTTCTTCGGAACGTCGCAGCTGTCGCAGTTCATGGACCAGAACAACCCGCTGGCCGGCCTGACGCACAAGCGCCGCCTGTCCGCGCTGGGCCCGGGCGGTTTGTCCCGCGACCGTGCCGGCATGGAAGTCCGTGACGTCCACCCGTCGCACTACGGCCGCATGTGCCCCATTGAAACCCCTGAAGGCCCGAACATTGGTTTGATCGGTTCGCTGGCTTCCTACGGGCGCATCAACCCCTTCGGTTTCATCGAAACCCCCTACCGCCGCGTCAAGGACGGCATCGTCACCGACCAGGTGGACTACCTGACGGCCGACGACGAGGTTGATGTTGTCATCGCCCAGGCCAACGCGCCGCTGGACGACGACAACCACTTCACCGAGGAATCCGTCCTGGTCCGCCAGCGTGGCGGTGGCGGCGAGCCCGTGCTGATCCCGGCCGACGAGGTCGAGTACATGGACGTCTCCCCGCGCCAGATGGTGTCGGTGGCCACGGCCCTGATCCCGTTCCTGGAGCACGACGACGCCAACCGCGCCCTCATGGGTGCGAACATGCAGCGCCAGGCCGTGCCGCTGGTCCAGTCCGAGGCCCCCTTCGTAGGCACCGGCATGGAGCGCGCCACGGCAGTTGACGCCGGTGACGTGGTCATCGCCAAGAAGGCCGGTGTGGTCTCCGAGGTCTCCGCCGACATCGTTGTGATGTTGAACGACGACGGCACGGAAACCAACTACCCGATCGCCAAGTACCAGCGCTCCAACCAGGGCACGGCCTACAACCAGCGCGTCCTGGCCTCCGAGGGCCAGCGCCTGGAAGTTGGCGGCATCATCGCCGACGGTCCCGCAACGGACATGGGCGAGCTCGCCCTGGGCAAGAACCTCCTGGTCGCCTTCATGTCGTGGGAAGGGCACAACTACGAGGATGCCATCATCCTGTCGCAGCGCATTGTTGCCGAAGACGTGCTTTCCTCCATCCACATTGAAGAGCACGAGATCGACGCCCGCGACACCAAGCTTGGTGCCGAGGAAATCACCCGGGACATCCCGAACGTTTCCGAGGAAATCCTGGCCGGCCTGGACGAGCGCGGCATCATCCACATTGGTGCCGAGGTTGAAGCCGGCGACATCCTGGTTGGGAAGGTCACCCCGAAGGGCGAAACCGAACTGACCCCGGAAGAGCGCCTGCTGCGTGCCATCTTCGGCGAGAAGAGCCGCGAAGTCCGCGACACCTCGCTGAAGGTTCCCCACGGCGAGTCCGGCACAGTCATCGGGGTGCGCGTCTTTGACCGCGACTCCGACGACGACCTGCCTCCCGGAGTGAACCAGCTGGTCCGCGTCTACGTGGCCAACAAGCGCAAGATCACCGACGGTGACAAGCTTGCCGGCCGCCACGGCAACAAGGGTGTCATCTCCAAGATCCTGCCGATCGAGGACATGCCCTTCCTTGCCGACGGCACGCCCGTCGACATCGTCCTGAACCCCCTGGGTGTTCCCGGCCGCATGAACGTCGGACAGGTCCTGGAGATCCACCTGGGCTGGGCCGCCAAGAACGGCTGGAAGATCGAAGGCGAGCCGGACTGGGTGCAGAAGCTGCCCAACCTGCCGCGCGAGATCGGCCAGACCAAGGTTGCCACCCCGGTGTTCGACGGCGCCCGCGACACGGAGATCACCGGCCTGCTGGACTCCACCAACGTCACCCGCGACGGTGTGCGCCTGGTGGATGCCTCCGGCAAGACCCTCCTGTTTGACGGCCGCTCCGGCGAGCCGTTCCCGGACCCGGTTTCTGTGGGCTACATGTACATCCTGAAACTCCACCACCTGGTGGACGACAAGATCCACGCCCGTTCCACCGGCCCCTACTCCATGATCACCCAGCAGCCCCTGGGCGGTAAGGCGCAGTTCGGCGGACAGCGCTTCGGTGAAATGGAAGTGTGGGCCTTGGAGGCCTACGGCGCGGCGTACACGCTGCAGGAACTGCTCACGATCAAGTCTGATGACATCCACGGCCGCGTCAAGGTGTACGAGGCCATTGTCAAGGGCGAGAACATCCCGGAGCCGGGCATTCCGGAGTCCTTCAAGGTGCTCATCAAGGAAATGCAGTCGCTGTGCCTGAACGTGGAAGTCCTTTCCACCGACGGCACCACGATTGAAATGCGTGACTCGGATGAAGAAGTCTTCCGGGCCGCGGAGGAGCTGGGCATCGACCTGTCACGGGCCGAGCCGAACTCTGTCGAAGAAGTTTAGTAAGGCTCGACGGCGGCAGCGAGCTGCGCCGCCGTCGAACCTTCACTTCCTCCCGTACCCGACACAGACATTCAGACTTTAGAGAATTAGAGAGAACAGGACCCATATGTCCAGCGAATCCTCCTTCGGCCTCATGCAGATCGGCCTGGCCACCGCGGAAGACATCCGCGATTGGTCGCACGGCGAAGTCAAGAAGCCGGAAACCATCAACTACCGCACGCTCAAGCCCGAGAAGGACGGCCTCTTCTGCGAGAAGATCTTTGGCCCGTCCCGCGACTGGGAATGCTACTGCGGCAAGTACAAGCGCGTGCGCTTCAAGGGCATCATTTGTGAGCGCTGTGGTGTTGAAGTCACCCGCGCCAAGGTGCGCCGCGAGCGCATGGGCCACATTGAGCTGGCCGCCCCCGTCACGCACATCTGGTACTTCAAGGGCGTCCCGTCACGACTGGGCTACCTGCTGGACCTGGCGCCGAAGGACCTCGAAAAGGTCATTTACTTCGCCGCCTACATGATCACCAGCGTCGACGACGAGGCACGCCACGCCGAATTGCCGAACCTCCAGACCGAGCATGACCTGGAGAAGAAGCGCATGGTCGACACGCGCGACTCCGACATTGCCACGATCGCCCGCGACCTTGAGGGCGAATTGCAGCGCCTGGAAGGTGAAGGCGCCAAGGCTGCCGAGAAGAAGAAGGCCCGCGACTCCGCGGACCGCCAGATGGCCAATGTGCGCAAGCGCGCGGATGCCGACATCGACCGCCTCGAGCAGGTTTGGGACCGTTTCAAGGGCCTGAAGGTTGCCGACCTCGAAGGCGACGAAGCGCTGTACCGCGAACTGCGTGACCGCTACGGCATGTTCTTCGAAGGCTCCATGGGTGCCGAGGCCATCAAGAAGCGCCTCGAGACCTTTGACATGGCCGGCGAAGCCGAGATCCTGCGCGACATCATCCAGAACGGCAAGGGCCAGCGCAAGACGCGTGCCCTCAAGCGCCTGAAGGTTGTCAACGCGTTCCTGACCACCAACAACAGCCCCCTGGGCATGGTGCTGGATGCCGTTCCGGTGATCCCGCCGGAACTGCGCCCCATGGTGCAGCTCGACGGCGGCCGCTTTGCGACGTCGGACTTGAACGACCTGTACCGCCGCGTGATCAACCGCAACAACCGTCTCAAGCGCCTGCTTGACCTGGGTGCCCCGGAGATCATTGTCAACAACGAGAAGCGGATGCTTCAGGAAGCCGTTGACTCGCTGTTCGACAACGGCCGCCGCGGCCGTCCGGTCACCGGGCCCGGCAACCGCCCGCTGAAGTCGCTCTCCGACATGCTCAAGGGCAAGCAGGGGCGTTTCCGCCAGAACCTCCTCGGCAAGCGCGTTGACTACTCCGGCCGTTCGGTCATTGTTGTCGGCCCGCAGCTGAAGCTGCACCAGTGTGGTCTGCCCAAGCAGATGGCGCTGGAGCTCTTCAAGCCCTTCGTGATGAAGCGCCTGGTTGACTTGAACCACGCGCAGAACATCAAGAGCGCCAAGCGGATGGTGGAGCGTTTCCGCCCCCAGGTGTGGGATGTGCTCGAAGAGATCATCACCGAGCACCCGGTGCTGCTCAACCGTGCACCAACCCTGCACCGCCTGGGCATCCAGGCGTTCGAGCCGCAGCTTGTTGAAGGCAAGGCCATCCAGCTTCACCCGCTGGTTTGTGGCGCCTTCAACGCTGACTTCGACGGTGACCAGATGGCAGTGCACCTGCCGCTGAGCCCCGAGGCCCAGGCTGAGGCACGCATCCTGATGCTGTCCAGCAACAACATCCTGAAGCCGTCGGATGGCCGCCCGGTCACCCTGCCCTCGCAGGATATGATCATCGGCCTGTACCACCTGACCACCAAGCGTGTGGGTTCGGCGGGCGAAGGCAGGGTCTTCTCGACCCCCGCCGAGGCCATCATGGCGCACGACGCCGGCCAGCTGCACTTGAACTCGCAGGTCAAGATCCGCCTGACGAACTTTGTGCCAAACGCGGAATGGGAAGCACCGGAGGGATGGGAGCCCGGCCAGCCGGCCATCGTTGCCACCTCGCTGGGCCAGGTCATCTTCAACGAGACCCTGCCTGCCGACTACCCGTGGGTTGAGAAGGTTGCCGATAAGGGCCAGCTCTCCGAGATCGTCAACGACCTCGCCGAGCGCTACCCCAAGGTGGTCGTGGCGGCAACGCTGGACAACCTGAAGGATGCCGGTTTCTACTGGGCAACCCGATCAGGGATCACCGTTGCCATCTCGGACATCAAGGTGCCCGAGTCGAAGCCGGCCATCCTGGAAGGATACGAAGTCAAGGCTGCCAAGGTGCAGGCCCAGTTCGACAAGGGCCTCATCGCCGATGAGGAACGCCGCCAGGACCTGATTGACATCTGGAACCAGGCAACGAACGAAATCGCCGAGGCAATGCGTGCATCCTTCGCCGCGTCCAACACCATTAACCGGATGGTTTCCTCCGGCGCCCGTGGTAACTGGATGCAGGTTCGCCAGATTGCCGGTATCCGCGGCCTGGTGGCAAACCCGAAGGGTGAAATTATCCCCCGCCCGATCAAGTCCTCCTACCGTGAGGGCCTGTCGGTCTTGGAATACTTCATCGCCACGCACGGTGCCCGCAAGGGTCTGGCCGATACGGCCCTCCGTACGGCCAACTCGGGTTACCTGACCCGCCGCCTGGTGGACGTTTCGCAGGATGTCATTGTTCGTGAAGACGACTGTGGCACCGAGCGCGGCCTGACCCTGCCCATCGCGGTTGTGACCGAAGATGGCGAGATCAAGCTGCACGAGGAAGTCGAGAACAGCGTGTACGCGCGCACCTTGGCTGCCGACGTCGTTGACGCGAGCGGCACTGTGCTGGCCACGGCGGGCGACGACGTCGGGGACGTCCTCATTGCGAAGCTGTTCGCGGCGGGCATTGCCGACATCAAGGTCCGCTCCGTGCTCACGTGTGAGTCCACGGTGGGAACCTGTGCACTGTGCTACGGCCGTTCGCTGGCCACCGGCAAGACGGTCGACATTGGTGAGGCCGTGGGCATCATCGCCGCACAGTCCATTGGTGAGCCCGGCACGCAGCTGACCATGCGTACCTTCCACACCGGTGGTGCTGTTTCGGCCAGCCGTGGCGAGGACATCACCCAGGGCCTGCCCCGTATCCAGGAGCTCTTCGAGGCCCGCACCCCCAAGGGTGTGGCCCCGATCGCGGAGGCTGCCGGACGCATCAACATTGATGAGTCCGAACGCACCATGCGACTGATCCTGACCCCGGACGACGGCACCGAAGAGATCGCCTACCCGGTCCTGCGCCGTGCCCGCCTGCTGGTTGCAGACGGCGAGCACGTGGTGGTTGGCCAGAAGCTGATCGTCGGCGCTGTCGACCCGAAGCAGGTGCTGCGCATCCTCGGCCCGCGAGCTGCCCAGAAGCACCTCGTGGAGGAAGTCCAGGGCGTGTACCGCAGCCAGGGCGTGGGCATCCACGACAAGCACGTGGAAGTCATCGTCCGCCAGATGCTGCGCCGCGTCACTGTCATCGAGTCCGGAGACTCCAACCTGCTGCCCGGCGAGCTCGCCGAGCGCGGCCGCTTCGAGACGGAAAACCGTCGCGTCGTGTCCGAGGGCAAGAAGCCGGCATCCGGGCGCAACGAGCTCATGGGCATCACCAAGGCCTCGCTCGCCACCGAGTCCTGGCTCTCCGCCGCTTCCTTCCAGGAAACCACCCGCGTCCTGACGCAGGCGGCCATGGAAGGCAAGTCGGACCCGCTGCTGGGCCTGAAGGAGAACGTCATCATCGGTAAGCTGATCCCGGCTGGTACGGGTCTGCCGCGCTACACCAACGTCACGGTGGAGCCGACCGAAGAGGCCAAGGCCAACCTGTTCACCGGTCCGAGCGCGTTCAGCGACTTTGACTACGTGGGCGGCGTGGGAGACCTTGGGGCGGAGTTCCGCGCCATCCCGTTGGATGACTACGATCTCGGCACCAACTTCTCCGGCTAACACCTGAAAGTTCGACGGCGGTGAGTCACCTGTGAAAGGTGGGTCACCGCCGTCGTGCTTTAAGCCCGGGGGCTACCGGGCGTAGCCGCCTGCCTTCCACGCCTCCCAGTCCCAGGAAGACAGGAACTTTTGTCCGCTGGCCAGCCCTGTTGTGAACATGGCTTCCTTGTCTGCCGGGGTCAGGTGGAAGTCGGTGGCCCGGTAGTTGGTGGTGTCGACGAAGATGGTCCGGGCGACCGCTTGCGGGTCGTTGACGTAGCCGCGGTCGTGGGCGCCCATCATGGTGCTCAGCAGCGACTTGGCCAGCTGGATGTTGCTGTTGTCCGGTGCCCAGTCCTCGGTGCGGATGCTTGTCTGCCCGGACAGCTTGACGCCGAGTGTGGGCCAGCGGGACGGGCGGCCGTCATGCCTGTCGAAGATGGCCATGGGGAAGTTGGAGAGCAGTCCGCCGTCGGCACAGACTATGTGGTCGTGCCCGGTCACGGAGGTGTTGGCCGGCATTTTCCAGGGCCGGAAGAAGAACGGAATGGAGGCCGAGGCCCGGATGGCGTCCGCCACGGAAGTCTTGTCGGGGTCAAGGCCCAGCAATTCCTCATAGTCCCACGGAAGGCGCAGCATGAGGCCGCGGGAAACATCGGAGACAATGACCACCAGCTTGTAGCGGTGTGCCGGCGGAAGGGCGCTGCCGGGGTCATCTTCCTTCAGGTCGGCCCAGGTATAGACGCCCTGCCCGGCCAGTGTCTCCGAGATCCAGTCGTGCAGGAAGCCGCCGGTGAACAGCCCCTCGTGGAACAGCAGCCCGGCGGATTCGCCCAGGCCGGGCAGGTGGGCCAGGAATCCCGACTCGTCCTCAAAGCGGGCAAAGTCAAGGCCGTCCATGACTGCCTTGACCTGGGCAACGGACATGCCGGAGGCCAACAGGCCCGCCACGATGGCGCCGGCGGAGGTGCCGGCCACCCGGTGAATCGAGTAGGGATCGGTGTGTTCGGCCAGGGCCGACACCGCGCCCACCAGCCCGGACCCCTTGACTCCGCCGCCCTCAAGAACCAAATCTGCATCTGCCATGACGCACCTGCCATTCGCCTGTTGTCCGCTCCACATGGGGGTGCTGCAGGTGGGAGACCGGCCAAGGTGCGGCGTGGAGTACCTTTGAGATTGCGCGCACCTGGCGGCCCTGTCAAGGCTTCAGCATCCCCGGATTTCAGGGCCGTGCCCAAGGCGTGGTAACGTAGGGGTAATTGTTAGTGTGGCAGTGGATAAGAGCGCCCGTTTCCCATGGTTGTCCAGGGGATGCGGTTCGCGGGTCCGGGTTGTACGGTTCTTGTACAGCGAATGCCACATTTTTGCATGCCTAGGCGCTGTGAAGTCGCCAAGTCTGCGACTACCAGTAAACAGCTTTTCCCGGTGAATGCGTTTTTGCGTTTGGCAGGACAGGCAACACGAGAAGACTCTCGAGAAAACAACGGAGAACACGAAAGTGCCTACGATTAACCAGCTGGTCCGAAAGGGCCGGACACCCAAGGTCACCAAGACCAAGGCTCCCGCATTGAAGGGCAGCCCCATGCGTCGCGGCGTCTGCACGCGCGTTTACACCACCACCCCGAAGAAGCCGAACTCGGCACTGCGCAAGGTTGCCCGCGTGCGCCTCAACGGCGGCGTTGAAGTTACCGCCTACATCCCCGGTGTAGGCCACAACCTTCAGGAGCACTCCATCGTGCTCGTCCGCGGAGGCCGTGTCAAGGACCTTCCCGGTGTTCGTTACAAGATCGTCCGCGGCGCATTGGATACCCAGGGCGTCAAGAACCGCAAGCAGGCCCGCAGCCGCTACGGTGCAAAGATGGAGAAGAAGTAATATGCCTCGCAAGGGTCCGGCCCCCAAGCGGCCGCTAGTTGTAGATCCCGTATACGGCTCCCCGTTGGTCACCCAGCTGATCAACAAGGTCCTGATTGACGGCAAGAAGTCCACTGCAGAGCGCATCGTCTACGGTGCCCTCGAAGGTGTGCGTGAGAAGACCGGTGCTGATCCCGTGGTTGCCTTGAAGAAGGCCATGGAGAACATCAAGCCGAGCCTTGAGGTCAAGTCCCGCCGTGTTGGTGGCGCCACCTACCAGGTTCCGGTTGAGGTCAAGCCCGGCCGCCAGACCGCCCTGGCCCTTCGCTGGCTGGTTGGCTACTCAAAGGCCCGCCGCGAAAAGACCATGACCGAGCGCCTGCGCAACGAAGTTCTGGATGCCTCCAACGGCCTTGGTGCTGCTGTCAAGCGTCGCGAAGACACCCACAAGATGGCCGAGTCCAACAAGGCCTTCGCCCATTACCGCTGGTAACTAGAGCCTTCGGGGTTTCCGGCGGCTACAAACCGCCCGGAGACCTGCTAGCTCATCTCTAGAAAAGGGAGAGAACGTGGCACAGGACGTGCTTACCGACCTTAACAAGGTCCGCAACATCGGCATCATGGCCCACATTGATGCCGGCAAGACGACGACGACCGAGCGCATCCTGTTTTACACGGGTGTGAACCACAAGATCGGCGAAACCCACGACGGTGCTTCGACGACCGACTGGATGGAACAGGAAAAGGAACGCGGCATCACCATCACGTCTGCCGCCGTGACCTGCTTCTGGAACAAGAACCAGATCAACATCATTGACACCCCTGGCCACGTTGACTTCACGGTGGAAGTTGAGCGCTCCCTGCGTGTTCTCGACGGCGCCGTTGCTGTCTTTGACGGCAAGGAAGGCGTGGAGCCGCAGTCCGAGACTGTTTGGCGCCAGGCCGACAAGTACAACGTTCCGCGCATCTGCTTCGTCAACAAGATGGACAAGCTCGGTGCCGACTTCTACTTCACCGTTGACACCATCATCAACCGCTTGGGTGCCAAGCCCTTGGTCATGCAGCTGCCGATCGGTGTCGAGAGCGAGTTCATTGGCGTTGTCGACCTGCTGACGATGAAGGCATTCGTCTGGGCCGGCGACTCCAAGGGCGACGTCACCATGGGTGCCGCCTACGAAGTCCAGGAGATCCCCGCGGATCTGCAGGAGAAGGCTGAAGAGTACCGCGCTGCCCTCGTTGAGGCTGCAGCCGAGTCCTCCGAAGAACTGATGGAAAAGTACCTCGAGGGCATCGAGCCTTCCATTGAGGAACTGAAGGCCGGCATCCGCCACCTGACCGTCAACTCCGAGATCTACCCGGTGTTCTGTGGTTCTGCATTCAAGAACCGCGGTGTTCAGCCGATGCTCGATGCTGTCATCGACTACCTGCCGAACCCCTTGGACGTTGGCGCCATGGTCGGTCACGACCCCCGCGACGAGTCCATCGAGATCAAGCGCGAACCGAACGAGACGGAGCCGTTCTCGGCTCTTGCCTTCAAGATCGCAACGCACCCGTTCTTCGGCCAGTTGAACTTCATCCGCGTGTACTCCGGTCGGGTAACCTCCGGTACGCAGCTGCTGAACTCCACGAAGCAGAAGAAGGAGCGCATCGGCAAGCTCTTCCAGATGCACGCCAACAAGGAAATGCCGGTTGACGAGATCCACGCAGGTCACATCTACGCGGTGATCGGCCTCAAGGACACCACCACCGGTGACACCCTGTGCGATCCGGCGAACCCGATCGTGCTCGAGTCGATGACCTTCCCCGAGCCCGTGATCTTCGTCGCCATCGAGCCGAAGACCAAGGGTGACCAGGAGAAGCTGTCCACGGCCATCCAGAAGCTCTCCGCTGAGGACCCGACGTTCACCGTCAACCTCAACGAGGACACCGGCCAGACCGAAATTGGCGGCATGGGTGAGCTCCACCTGGATATTCTGGTGGACCGCATGCGTCGCGAATTCAATGTTGAAGCCAACGTTGGCAAGCCGCAGGTCGCGTACCGCGAAACCATCAAGCGTGCCGTTGCCAAGCATGACTACACGCACAAGAAGCAGACCGGTGGTTCAGGTCAGTTCGCCAAGATCCAGATCGCCATTGAGCCCCTGGATACTGCCGAAGGCGCAATGTACGAGTTTGTCAACAAGGTCACCGGTGGCCGTGTTCCCCGTGAATACATCCCCAGCGTTGACCAGGGCGTCCAGTCCGCACTGCCTGACGGCGTGCTGGCCGGCTACCCGATGGTTGGCATCAAGGCCACGCTGCTTGACGGCGCGTCCCACGATGTTGACTCTTCGGAAATGGCCTTCAAGATCGCCGGTCGCATGGCGTTCAAGGAAGCCGCCCGCCTGGCCAACCCGGTTCTGCTCGAACCGTTGATGGAAGTTGAAGTCCGCACCCCTGAGGAATACATGGGTGAAGTTATCGGTGACATCAACTCCCGTCGCGGCCAGATGCAGTCCATGGAGGACGCAAGCGGTGTCAAGGTCATCAAGGCCCTTGTTCCCTTGTCCGGCATGTTCGGTTACATCGGTGACCTGCGGTCCAAGACCCAGGGTCGTGCCGTGTACTCGATGAAGTTCGACAGCTACTCTGAGGTCCCGAAGGCTGTAGCCGACGAGATCATCCAGAAGGCCCGCGGCGAATAACCGCACTTTTGCACGGGGTCCGTTCGGCACTTTATGCTGAGACGGACCCCGCGCAGGCAGTAATTTCTTAAATATCAAAAGCCCCCAGTAGACTTACTTTCGATTTCGGCGGCGAAAAGCGCCGCTGAGAGTATGTCAACTGAAAACGTTCTAGGAGGAACCCGTGGCGAAGGCAAAGTTCGAGCGGACTAAGCCGCACGTTAACATCGGCACCATCGGTCACGTTGACCATGGTAAGACCACGTTGACGGCTGCCATTTCCAAGGTACTGTACGACAAGTACCCCACACTCAACGAGCAGCGTGATTTCAGCTCCATCGACTCGGCCCCCGAGGAGAAGCAGCGCGGCATCACGATCAACATCTCTCACGTTGAGTACCAGACCGAGAAGCGCCACTACGCACACGTAGACGCCCCCGGACACGCTGACTACATCAAGAACATGATCACCGGTGCTGCGCAGATGGACGGCGCAATCCTGGTGGTTGCTGCGACTGACGGCCCCATGGCCCAGACCCGCGAGCACGTTCTGCTTGCTCGCCAGGTTGGCGTTCCCTACCTCCTGGTTGCACTCAACAAGTCCGACATGGTTGACGACGAAGAACTCCTCGACCTGGTCGAAATGGAAGTTCGCGAGCTCCTCTCCTCACAGGGCTTCGACGGCGACGAGGCTCCGGTTGTCCGCGTCTCCGGGCTGAAGGCACTCGAAGGCGACCCCAAGTGGGTCAAGTCCGTTGAGGACCTGATGGACGCAGTGGACAACCACGTTCCGGACCCGATCCGCGACAAGGACAAGCCGTTCCTGATGCCCGTTGAAGATGTCTTCACGATCACCGGCCGTGGCACCGTTGTTACGGGCCGCGCCGAGCGTGGAACCCTCAAGATCAACTCCGAAATTGAGATCGTCGGCATCCGTCCGGTCCAGAAGACCACGGTTACCGGTATCGAAATGTTCCACAAGCAGCTCGACGAGGCTTGGGCCGGCGAGAACTGTGGCTTGCTGCTCCGCGGCATCAAGCGCGAAGACGTAGAGCGCGGCCAGGTCATCGTGAAGCCGGGTTCCATCACCCCGCACACGAACTTCGAAGGCAACGTCTACATCCTGGCCAAGGATGAGGGTGGGCGTCACAACCCGTTCTACTCCAACTACCGCCCGCAGTTCTACTTCCGCACCACGGATGTTACCGGCGTTATCACCCTGCCTGAGGGCACGGAAATGGTCATGCCTGGCGACAACACCGAAATGACCGTTGAGCTGATCCAGCCCATCGCCATGGAAGAAGGCCTCGGCTTCGCCATCCGCGAAGGTGGCCGCACCGTTGGTTCAGGTCGCGTTACCAAGATCATCAAGTAGCATCTGACTACTGGGATCAACCAAGGGAAGGTCCCCGGCTTCGGCCGGGGGCCTTCCTTTTTTCGGTACGCCCAGCATGGGCATTTGCTTGGAGGTGAAAGTCCTCTGGAGGAGAAGGTGGTTTAACTTCTAGCTGATGGCAACTGCGTCACCGTGAGGTGGGGTGGGGAGGAAGCCGGAGGCAAAGCCCTGCACCGAGGGACACGAACCGCATAGAAGGCATGCTGGTTGGGGTAAGTCGGCCGAAGACGGTGAAGCCCGTTCCACCGAAACGGCCAGTGTGTAAATGCGGCGGCGGCAGGGGGAAAGTAAATGTTCTTATCTGGGGAGGTCTGTCCTAGTGCGCCATCCTGCAACTTGGGGTGGAGCGGTGCGGCTCTAAGGGTCGTCACTGATGGGGCAGAAGTCAGCCGAGGCCATAGTACCCACCGGGATCTGCTGGGTGGTGGGGAAGGGCTGAACGTTGGGAATTGATGGTTTGAAGCGGTATTTCTCGTGACTCATTGTCATCGCAGTAAATCCATGAGGAGTGGAGCAGATGGTTTGTTGGAGGTACCGGTGAATCCGGGAGGGCCCCTGTCTGTGCGTAGTAGTGAGATTCCGGCGGGTATCGGGGATGACGTCAGGGACCAGCAGGATCTTTGGGAGAAGGTTTTCTCCCGGCAGAACCTGATGGTCGCGTTGAAACGTGTTGAGCGTAATCGTGGTGCTGCCGGTGTTGACGGGTTGGGTACGGATGAACTCCGTGCCTGGTGCCTGGAACATTGGGTGCAGGTCCGGGAAGCGTTGGATGCGGGTACTTATGCTCCGTTGCCGGGGCGTCAGGTGATGATTCCAAAGCCTGACGGCGGGGAGCGGATGCTGGGGGTGCCGTCCGTGCTGGATCGGTTGATTCAGCAGGCAATCGCGCAAGTCCTGTCCCCGGTCTTTGATCCGGGGTTCGTGCCGGTCTCGTATGGGTTCCGGCCGGGCAGGAGCGCCCATGATGCCGTGAAGGTCGCCCAAACGGTGATCGGACAGGGGTATCGGTGGGTTGTTGAGGTTGACCTAGATGCGTTCTTTGACCGGGTGAACCATGACGTGCTCATGGCCAGGGTTGCACGGAAAGTGAAAGACAAGCGGGTCCTGAAATTGGTTCGTCGCTATCTTGAAGCGGGGATCATGGCCGACGGTGTGCGGAGGGAAACAACGGAGGGCACCCCTCAGGGGTCGCCCCTGTCTCCGTTGCTTTCGAACATCATGCTGGATGACTTTGACCAGGTGTTCTGGGATCGTGGGCACCGTTTCGCTAGGTACGCCGATGACATCAGAATCTTTGTGAAGTCGAAAAGGGCCGCGCAACGGGTGCTGGTACAGGCGACGAAAGTCCTTGAATCAGACCTGAAATTGAGGGTGAACCGGGAGAAATCCGTGATCAATCCGGCAAGTGTTGCAACGTTGCTGGGTTTCGGGTTCTACTCCACCAAGGCCGGGGTCAAGATCCGGATCGCTGCGAAGGCGTTCAAACGCATGAAGGCGCGGATCAAGGCGCTGACCTCGCGGAAGTGGAGTGTCTCCATGGAATACCGCATCGAGCAATTGAACCGCTACGTTCGGGGGTGGATGGGCTACTTCCGGCTGTCACAGACACCGGGAAAGTTCTCCGACCTTGATCAGTGGTTCAGGCGCCGGATGCGCCAAATCCTGTGGAAGCAATGGAAACGGATACGTACCCGTATCGCACAGATGCAACGCCTCGGGGTACGGCCGGATCTGGCTTACCAATGGGGCATGAGCAGCAGGGCCTACTGGCGTATAGCTGCGTCCCCAGTGCTGGCACGGGCGCTGCCCAACCAATACTGGGTGGATGTTGGCCTCATTCTCTTTCGCGATGCATGGGATCGTTTTCAACGACCTAGCGAACCGCCGTATGCGAGGCCCGCACGTACGGTGGTGTGAGAGGAGGGGCGGGAAACCCGCCCCTCCTACTCGATTGTCTTCGCTGTCCCCCACGGGTGGCAGCTGGAACGTTATCCACAATTGATGGATTTACTATCCCCTGTCGTCTCAACTTGGCCTAGGCTGGAATTCGCCGCCAGTTCGCCCGCCAGCTAAGGATGAAGATGGGAAACTCCCAGCCTCCGCCGTTTCCTCCCGCAGTGCCCTGGGCTCAGCAGCTTGATGGTGCCTACCAGCAGGGGTTTCGCGACGGACACCTTGCCGGCTGGCACGACGCCGTGGCAGGGGGTGCTGCAGGCGCGGCGGCGGGGAATTCGGGAGCCGTGGGCGCTTCCGCATCGCCGCCTGCAGCTGTGCCGGCAGAACCCGTTTCATCTCCTGTGCAGCACCCCGGCCCTTCGCAGTGGCTCGGCGGGCCGGCTGTGCCGGCGGCTCCATTCGCCCACTTTGGGCCCGCGGTTGTTCAGCGGGCGCCAGCCGCGGGTCCCGGCGCCACCCTGAGTGCCCCGCCGGCGCCCCCTCAGCCGCTGGATCCTGCGGAGCTTGCCCGGAGGAAGGCGCGGCGCGAAGCCCAGAACATCAACATCACCCTTTACATTGCGAGCATGCTGCTGGTTGCCGCCTCCGCCCTGTTCGTGGCCAGCGCAGCGCCGGTGCCTGTGCGCCTCATCGGCGTCTGGCTTGTCACCGGCCTGCTGTATGGGGCCGGGCTGCTGCTCCATGGTGCCGTTGACCGGCTGAGGCCCGCGGCCCTGGCATTTGCCGGAACCGGACTGGCGATTGTGCCGTTCGCCGGGCTCGCCACCTTCAGCCTTGGCTTCCCGGATGCACCCGCCGTCTGGCTGGCAACGTCGCTGATCGGCACCATTGCCTACGTTGTGGCTGCCGTCAGGCTTTCGAGCCGCCTGGTTGTGTACCTCTCGATGGCCTTCCTGCTGTCCACCGCCTGGTCGTCCGTGGCGGTTCTGGGAGCTGCGCTGGCCTGGTATTTCACGGCCCTGGTCATCTTTTCCGCCGTACTGTTGCTGGCCGGACACCTTCTTCACCGGCGCGAGGTCCGCCCGGACGGACGGCCCAGCCTGTTCGCCCGGCCGTTGGCGGAGCTGGGACCCTGGTTTGCCCCAGTTGGGCTCGTTGCTTCGCTATTGTTCGCGCTGCAGCTCAACGCAGCCGACCATGCCATGGTGCTTGCATCCGGTGTGATCTTCTACGCGGTGATGGCATGGCTGGATGTTCCAGGGCCCCGTCGGTGGAATTTCCTCGGCCTGCAACTTTCGCTCGCATTGGCGGCGCCCTTCGCGGGCTGGATGGTGGGCGAATCCATGGCTTGGTCAGCCGGCTCCATGACGGTGGTGCTGTCCGTCCAGGCAGTGGCGCTGGCTTTCACCCGCACCGCGATGGGCAGCTGGCTGCGCAGTCCGCTGTGGGTGGACAGGGACGTCTTCATTGCCGTTTCCGCGGTGGCCGTGGCAGCAGTGCCATGGTCATATGGACTGGTTCCCGGTGCTGACGGTTCGGGGGATGGGCATGGAGCCCCGCCGTTCCCATCGTCGTGGGGCTGGCCACCGGAATGGCAGTCGTTCCGGCGTTCCTGCCGAAAGGGGAGTGGCTGCCGCTCCCGGCTGTGGGTGCGGCCATCGTGGCGGCCTCCTTCCTCAGCGCCGAAGCCTGGACGGTGGTGCTGGCCGTGGTCCTGGCCTACCTGGTGTTTCGGCTGCTAACCAGCAGCACACCCCTGCTGCGCCGGTTCATGGCGGCAGCGGCAAGGTTTGCCGCCACAGCGCTGGCAGCTTCAGCCCTGGCCGCCTGGATTCCGGCGCAACCGGTGAAACTGGCCGCAATTCTTGCCGTGACGGCCGTCATTTCCGCCGGCCAGCTATTGGTGGACACCTTGATGGGGCGGATCGGCGTCCCCAACCCGGTGACCGACTGGTCGGGCCGCGCCTGGGCTGCCGTGGGCCTGGCGATGGCCCTGGCCCTCGCCAACCTCCACATGATCCAGGAATTCGGTGGAGGCCACCCCACGGATTCTGCCGTGGATCCTGCCTTTGCCCTGGCCGCGGCGGCCCTGACCGCAGCGGCATGCTCCATTCATTTGCCATGCTGCCGCGCATGGGGCCCTATGTTGCCGCGGAACTGGTCGCTCCCAGCGTCCTGTTGGTTGGGGCCCTCAGCGCAGAGTCTGTTTTCGGGGCCCCTGGCGCTGCTGCCGGCTGGGGCCTTTTGGTGCTTTTCCTGGCGGCCATGGGCCTGCGCCTTCGATTGCGTCAGGACCGCATGCACCGGTGGATCTATTGGTGGGGTGCCCGGGCGGCCTCCTTGATGGCTGCCGCAGCCTTGTACCGGACATGGGCAGCACACGTGTCCGGGCCGGCGTTCGGGGGCGGTCCGGTAACGATCGGGCAGGTCGTCCTCGTGGCACTGGTGCCGCAACTTCTTATTCTGGCTTGGGCCCACTGGCACGGATACGGCCCCCGGGGACTGTCCGTGGACATGCTGGCCACGCTGTGCCTGACAGTGCTGGCAGCCGGGCTGGGGGCGATGGATGGCCAGGACGGTTCATGGCCGGAGATCACGGCCGTTGCACTGGTGGTGGCCGCTGTGGCTGTGCTGGGGCACGTCGTGGCCGTGCGGCCCGACGGCGCACTGGCTGTGGCGTGGGCTTCGTCGGGCGCCATGTCCCTTGTCGCACTGTTCCACGTGGGGGACAGGCGCACGCTCGAAGCCGCCCTGGCCCTGATTGTGGTGGCTGCCGCAAGCTGCGCAGCCCGGGCGGTCCAGGCCACCCTGCGCGGAGCACATTTCCTGCTGGCCAGAATTGCCGCCACCATCCTGGCCGGTGTGCTCGTCACTGAATTCACCAAGAGTCCCGCCGTGCTGAGCCTGGCCATGGCGGCCATCCTGCTGCTGCAGTGGATTGCGCAGTGGGTGGCGATGCGCAGCACCTTCGCTGCCGGGGGAGAACCGCACATTCTGCGCTCCAGCGTGTGGCTGCTGCTGGCTGCACAGGCGGCCTTGCCCCTGACATACCTCCTGGAGGCCGGGGGACTGGGCGCCCCCGCCGGACACCGTTGGGTGGTGGTCCTGGAACTGGGACTGCTGGCGGGAACGTCCGTCGTGGCCCGGCAGGTGTTCCGCGCCCGCGGTGCATCCTACCTGGCCATCGCCGCCGTCGTGGGCGCCTCCGCCACCGTTGCTCCGGTGCTTTGGCCGGGTGCCACTGCCCTGATGCTGACGGGGCTGAGCGCAGCTGCCGTCGCTTGGCGGTGCGTCCACACCCCGCGGAAAGCGGAATTCCGCTGGTACTGGGCGGCCGCCGTGGCAGCCTTCCTCCTGACGGCAGGCGCAGTGGACAGTGGCGCAGGGGTGGGGATCTTTGCCATCGTCTGGCTGGTGGCAGGTCTGGCACTTATATCCGGTGCCCAGCTGGAGCGACTGCCGTGGATGGCTCTTCCGGGTGCTCTTGCGGTCCTTTGGGCAGGGGTGCTGGTCCAGGCCCAGGTCTTTGACCTGACAGGACGGGCAGGGCTTTCCGCCCTGGCCGGGTTTGTGCTGGTCGTGGGGGCCCTCTACCTGGTCCGCCTGGTGTTGTGGGACCTGGTGCCGGCGTCGCCCAAACAACTTTGGAGCATTGTTGGCGTGGCGCTTGGTGGGGGTGTGCTGTTCTCGCTCGAGTCCATGGTCGATTCGGATGTCGTACTGGTTGGCGCCGCCGCCTTCACCGGCGTCGCAGCGTTGGCCTGCGTCGAGTCGCCTCCCCGCTGGCGGCCCCACGTTGTTGACGCAGCCGTGCTGGCGTCCGCGCTGGCCTGGTTCAGGGCAAGCTCGGTGCATGTCGACCTGGGACTGTTCTGGTTTGTGGAGTGGGTGGCACTCGCCCTGGGTGCCCTCGCGGTGCTTCGCTTTGCGGGGAAACGCGTGGAGCATGGACGCTATCTGCTGATTGCCTCGGCGTCCTTTGCCAGCCTGGCCGGGCTCCTGACAGTCTTCAGCGGTAACACCCTGCAACAACTGCTGTCGCTACTGCTGTTCGTGGCACTGCTGGTGGGCGGCCTGGCGCTGGGGGAGCGCATCTTCACGGTCTGGGGTGCCATCGGGGTGGCAACAACAGTCCTGTGGTACCTCCGGGGGTACACCTACGTATTACTGGCCCTTTTGGCCCTGGGACTCATAGCCCTTGCAGTGTGGCGGCTGAACCGGAAGAAGCCGTCGGAAGGTGCAGCCCAGCCCCGACAGGCACAGGAACTGCCGTGACATTCCCCACAGCAACAGCCGGCGGGCGCCCGCTGCGGCCGCGCAGCGCCGCCGGCTGCAGGATCCGGACGCGTCGGCCGGGGCCGACCCCGACTCCCCGGTTGGCAATTGTGGGCATATTCCGGCATACTTATTGAGTTGTTCAAGTGCCTTTTCGCGTCCCGGTCGAGATAATGCTCGATGCAGGGTCCAAGCTGAGGACCAAACATAACCCACCCTCGCAAGTTTTGCGGGTACGTGCGTGGCTTGTCCGCGACACGCCCGACCGCGGGGGTCGGAGCTTCGGCGGATTGAGGAACCCGGAACTGTCCGGATTCAGTTCGTTGGAAGCGCGGCACGAGAGATGCCGCTTTGAACAGGAAAAGTAAACAGTGTTTACGTCAACAGCATCGCTACTACAGGTTGCTTCGTTACAGGAAAGAGAGTCACGACGCCATGGCGGGACAAAAAATCCGCATCCGGCTGAAGTCATATGACCACGAGGTCATTGATGTTTCGGCTCGGAAGATCGTTGAGACGGTCACGCGCGCAGGCGCAACGGTAGTCGGCCCGGTGCCGCTGCCCACCGAGAAGAACGTTTACTGTGTAATTCGTTCCCCTCACAAGTACAAGGACAGCCGCGAGCACTTTGAAATGCGCACGCACAAGCGTCTGATCGACATCATCGACCCCACGCCCAAGGCGGTGGATTCGCTTATGCGTCTCGACCTGCCGGCTGACGTGAACATCGAAATCAAACTGTAGGGAGGTGCTGAGAAACTATGACCGCGACCCGAAACACTAAGGGCATCCTGGGCACGAAGCTCGGCATGACCCAGGTCTGGGACGAGAACAACAAGCTTGTTCCCGTAACCGTCGTCCAGGCCGACTCCAATGTCATCACCCAGCTGCGCAACGCAGAAGTTGATGGCTACACCGCAGTTCAGATCGGCTACGGCCAGATCGACCCGCGCAAGGTGACCAAGCCGCTGGCCGGCCACTTTGAAAAGGCAGGCGTCACGCCTCGCCGCCACGTGGTGGAACTGCGCACCGCAGACGCTGACAGCTACACCCTCGGCCAGGAACTCTCCGTTGAGATCTTCGAAGCCGGCCAGAAGGTCGACGTCGTCGGCACTTCCAAGGGCAAGGGCTTCGCCGGTGTCATGAAGCGTCACGGCTTCAAGGGCGCCCCGGCCTCGCACGGTGCACACAAGAACCACCGCAAGCCCGGTTCCATCGGTGGCGCCTCCACCCCAGGCCGCGTCTTCAAGGGCATGCGCATGGCAGGCCGCATGGGTGCCGAGCGCGTAACGACCATGAACCTGACGGTTCACGGCGTCAACGCCGAGAAGTCGCTGCTGCTGATCAAGGGTGCCGTCCCCGGTGCCCGCGGCTCGGTCGTCCTGGTACGCACCGCCGTGAAGGGAGCATAAGTAAATGGCTACTGTAAAAGTTGACCTGCCCGCAGAGATCTTTGACGTACAGACCAACGTGCCGTTGCTGCACCAGGTCGTCGTTGCCCAGCTCGCTGCTGCACGCCAGGGTACGCACAAGACCAAGACCCGCGCCGAAGTTTCCGGTGCCGGCCGCAAGCCGTTTGCCCAGAAGGGCACCGGCCGCGCCCGCCAGGGTTCCATCCGCGCCCCGCACATGACCGGCGGTGGCGTTGTCCACGGCCCGACCCCTCGTGACTACAGCCAGCGCACACCCAAGAAGATGAAGGCTGCAGCCCTGCGCGGCGCCCTCTCCGACCGGGCGCGCAACGGCCGCATCCACGTTGTTGCTGAACTCGTTGCTGGCACCACGCCGTCCACGAAGGCTGCCAAGGCAGTTCTGGCCGGCGTGTCCGACCGCAAGAACCTGCTGGTTGTCATTGAGCGCGCCAACGACGTTGCCGCACTGAGCGTTCGCAACATCACCAACATCCACGTCCTCTACGTTGACCAGCTCAACACCTATGACGTGCTTGTTTCCGATGACATTGTGTTCACGCAGGCTGCCTACGATGTCTTCGTTTCCGGCCGCGCCGCTGCCGAGGCTTTTGCCTCCAGCATGCTGTTGGTTGAAGATTCCGTGGACGCTGCCGATGCTGCCGAGGGCACCATCAAGGGCAACAAGGACTCGATGAAGTACCACGTGCCTGGTTCACGCTGGTACGACGCCACGGTGGCCGAGGTTTGGTTCGCAACGGTTGAGGAAGCCAAGGCCGCAGGCTTTGTTCCCGCCGGTGGCGAGTCGGCCCAGACAATTGAGGAGGACGCCAAGTGAGCGCCGTCACCATCAAGGATCCGCGCGACGTAGTGCTTGCACCCGTCGTCTCGGAAAAGAGCTACGGCTTGATCGACGAAGGCAAGTACACCTTCCTGGTCGACCCCCGCTCGAACAAGACCGAGATCAAGCTGGCCGTGGAGAAAATCTTCTCCGTCAAGGTCGACTCGATCAACACCATCAACCGTGCCGGCAAGCGCAAGCGCACCAAGTTCGGATGGGGACAGCGCAAGAACACCAAGCGCGCAATTGTTTCCCTTCGCGAAGGCACAATCGACATCTTCGGCGGTCCGCTTTCCTAAGCGGAGACCACTTTAACGAGGAAATAAACTATGGGAATCCGTAAATACAAGCCGACAACCCCGGGCCGTCGCGGCTCGAGCGTTGCCGACTTCACTGAAATCACGCGGTCGACGCCGGAGAAGTCTCTGGTCCGTCCCCTGCCCAAAAAGGGTGGCCGCAATAACACCGGTCGTATCACGACTCGTCACAAGGGTGGTGGCCACAAGCGCCAGTACCGCCTGATTGACTTCCGTCGCCACGACAAGGACGGCGTCAACGCACGCGTTGCTGAGATCGAATACGATCCCAACCGCACCGCACGCATTGCCCTCCTGCACTACGTTGATGGCACCAAGCGTTACATCATCGCCCCGAACAAGCTCAAGCAGGGCGACTTCGTCGAAGCCGGCCCCGCAGCTGACATCAAGCCTGGCAACAACCTGCCGTTGCGCAACATCCCCGTGGGTACTGTTATCCACGCTGTGGAGCTGCGTCCCGGCGGCGGTGCCAAGATGGCCCGTTCAGCAGGTGCGTCTGTTCAACTCGTCGCCAAGGAAGGCAAGTTCGCCCAGCTGCGTCTGCCCTCCGGTGAAATCCGCAACGTTGATGCGCGCTGCCGCGCCACCATCGGTGAAGTGGGCAACGCTGAGCAGTCCAACATCAACTGGGGCAAGGCAGGGCGCATGCGCTGGAAGGGCGTCCGCCCGACCGTGCGTGGTGTCGTGATGAACCCTGTCGACCACCCGCACGGTGGTGGTGAGGGCAAGACCTCCGGTGGACGTCACCCGGTCAACCCGAACGGTAAGCCGGAAGGCCGTACCCGCCGTCCCAACAAAGAGAGCGACAAACTGATTGTTCGTCGCCGTCGTACTGGCAAGAACAAGCGATAGGAGCCTGGAGACATGCCACGTAGCCTGAAAAAGGGTCCCTTCGTAGACCAGCACCTCTTTGTGAAGGTAGCTAGGGAAAACGAAAAGGGCACCAAGAACGTCATTAAGACCTGGTCCCGCCGCTCGATGATCATCCCGGACATGCTGGGTCACACGATCGCCGTGCACGATGGTCGCAAGCACATCCCCGTGTTTGTCACCGAGTCGATGGTCGGGCACAAGCTCGGCGAATTCGCCCCCACGCGGACATTCCGCGGCCATGTCAAGGACGACCGCAAGGGCAAGCGCCGCTAGGCGCTTAGCTTTTACGGCTAAGACGAGAGAAGGATAGCAATGGAAGCCAAGGCAAGTGCGCGTCATCTGCGCGTCACGCCTATGAAGGCCCGGCGCGTCGTCAACCTGATTCGTGGCAAGCAGGCGAATGAGGCATTGGCGATTCTGAAGTTTGCCCCCCAGGCAGCTTCAGAGCCGGTATTCAAGGTAGTCCAGTCCGCAGTGGCTAACGCCCGCGTTCTGGCAGATCGCGACAGCATCGCGTTCAACGAAAACGATCTGTACATCAGCGAAATCTTCGTTGACGAGGGCCCGACCATGAAGCGGTTCCAACCGCGTGCACAGGGTCGCGCCTTCCAGATCAAGAAGCGCACCAGCCACGTCACCGTGGTTGTCGCTACCCCCGAGAAAGAGGAGGCTCGCTAAGTGGGACAGAAAGTAAACCCGCACGGGTTCCGTCTCGGGATCACCACGGACCACCGTTCACACTGGTTCGCGGACAGCAACAAGCCCGGGCAGCGGTATAAGGACTTCGTAAAGGAAGACATCCAGATCCGCGCACTCATGTCCACGGGCATGGACCGGGCCGGCATTTCCAAGGTTGAGATCGAGCGGACCCGCGACCGTGTACGTGTGGACATCCACACCGCACGTCCGGGCATCGTCATCGGCCGCCGCGGAGCTGAAGCAGACCGCATCCGCGGCGAGCTCGAAAAGCTCACCGGCAAGCAGGTTCAGCTGAACATCCTGGAAGTGAAGAACCCGGAAGCAGACGCTCAGCTTGTTGCCCAGGGCATCGCCGAGCAGCTGACTTCACGTGTGGCTTTCCGCCGCGCCATGAAGAAGGCCATGCAGTCCGCACAGCGCACCGGCAGCGTCAAGGGCATCCGTGTCGCTTGTGCCGGCCGACTGGGCGGCGCTGAAATGTCCCGCACCGAGTTCTACCGCGAAGGTCGTGTGCCCCTGCACACCCTGCGCGCCAACATCGACTACGGCTTCTTTGAAGCCAAAACCGTGTTCGGCCGCATCGGTGTCAAGGTCTGGATCTACAAGGGCGATGTCACGAGCAAGGAACTGGCTGCCCAGGCAGCCGCAGCTCCCGCCCGTGGCCGTGGCCCGCGTCGTGACGGCGATGACCGCGGTCCCCGCGGCCCCCGCGCCGGTGGCGACCGTCGTCGCAACGACCGTCCCGAGCGCACCGAGGCTGCTGCCCCGGTGGAGGCTCCCGCAGCTTCGGCTCCGGCAGTAGAAGGAGGGCAGGCTTAAATGCTTATCCCACGTCGAGTAAAGTTCCGCAAGCAGCACCACCCGGGTCGTTCCGGGCAGGCTACTGGCGGAACCACGGTCACGTTTGGTGAGTGGGGCATTCAGGCCCTGACGCCCGCCTACGTCACCAACCGCCAGATCGAGTCCGCTCGTATCGCCATGACCCGCCACATCAAGCGCGGTGGAAAGGTGTGGATCAACATCTACCCCGACCGCCCGCTGACGAAGAAGCCTGCTGAAACCCGCATGGGTTCCGGTAAGGGTTCCCCCGAGTGGTGGATTGCGAATGTCAAGCCCGGCCGTGTTCTCTTCGAACTCTCCGGTGTATCAGAAGAGGTAGCTCGCGAGGCACTGCGCCTGGCAATCCACAAGCTGCCGTTGAAAGCACGCATCGTGCGTCGCGAAGGTGGTGAGTAGAGATGTCAGTTGGTTCCAAGGAACTTGCCCCTGCACAGCTTGACGGGTTCGACAACGAGCGTCTTGTTGAAGAACTCCGGAAGGCCAAGGAGGAACTGTTCAACCTGCGTTTCCAGTCCGCCACCGGTCAGCTGGAAAGCCACGGTCGCTTGCGCGTTGTAAAGCGCGACATCGCCCGCATCTACACAGTGCTGCGCGAACGCGAGCTGGGCATTCGCCCGGACGTCGCCGCTGCCGCACCGGTGGAGAAGGCCTCTAAGAAGGCTGACAAGGAAGCCAAAAAGGCCTCCAAGAAGGCTGAAAAATCTGAGGAGGACGCCAAGTGAGCGATTCTGTGAACAACATTGAAGAAGGCGTCACGGCGCCTGTCCGCAACGAGCGCAAGAAACTGCGCGGCTACGTCGTCTCCGACAAGATGGAAAAGACCATCGTCGTCGAGGTCGAGGACCGCGTGAAGCACGCACTCTATGGCAAGGTTCTGCGCCGCACCTCCAAGGTGAAGGCCCACGATGAGGAGAACAGCGCCGGCATCGGCGACCTGGTCCTCATCAGCGAAACCCGGCCGCTCTCGGCTACCAAGCGGTGGCGCCTGGTCGAGATCCTCGAGAAGGCCAAGTAAACCTTCAGCTTCGTGCTGATTGATTACCCCTGTGTTGGGCCCGTCACCGTTCGCGGTGGCGGGCCCACGCTGCGTTAATGCCCGACGGCGGCCGGCCGTGGAGCCGGCCCCAGCGGCCGATCCCGCAGCACCTGGCCGAGCGGGCACTTAACGTGGATGTGCCGCTGCAGCACCCCCGTTAAGTGCCCGTTGGGCCGGGGTGGGCGGCAAGCGCAAGGTGTGGTATCGCCGTCGTGCTAGGATTGTCTATTGCTGCGCCTTTTCTGTGCCGCCGTTTTCGGCAGTGGCAGTGGGTGCGCAATTACCTCGTAAATGCTCGTGCCACTACAAACTGCCGTTCGAATCATGGATCAGTCCATCAACCGGTGCGGAAAGTGCAGTTGGCATGAGGCATTTAGGCGTGTGCTGGCAAAATCCAGGCACGTCGAGAGACATCCCGATCAATACGTTCCGCAAGGCTTGTCCACAGCTGGATTGTGGCCAAGAACCGGCGCGACGAACAGGAGACACTAGTGATTCAGCAGGAGTCGCGGCTTAAGGTCGCCGACAACACGGGGGCCAAGGAAATCTTGACCATCCGCGTTCTCGGTGGGTCTGGGCGCCGCTACGCAGGCATTGGCGACACAATTGTCGCTACCGTCAAGGACGCAATTCCCGGCGGAAACGTAAAGAAGGGTGACGTCGTCAAGGCTGTCATCGTTCGTACCAAGAAGGAACGCCGCCGTGCGGATGGTTCCTACATCAAGTTCGACGAGAATGCAGCAGTGCTTCTCAAGAACGACGGGGACCCCCGTGGAACCCGTATCTTCGGCCCGGTTGGCCGTGAACTTCGTGACAAGAAGTTCATGAAGATCATCTCGTTGGCTCCGGAGGTGCTGTAACTGATGGCAAAAATCAAGAAGGGTGACCTGGTTCAGGTCATCACAGGCGGCAAGCCCGAACGTGGCGGCGACCGTGGCAAGCAGGGCAAGGTCCTGAAGGTTTTCCCCGAGACCAACCGCGTGTTGGTTGAAGGCATTAACCGCGTCACCAAGCACACCAAGGCCGGCCAGACGGAACGTGGCACCAACACCGGTGGCATCGAAATCGTTGAGGCACCCATTCACATCTCAAACGTTGCCGTGGTGGACCCGTCCACCAAGAAGCCGACCCGCGTTGGCTACCGCATCGAGACCGTTGAGCGCGATGGCCGCGAGCGTCAAGTACGCATCCGCGTTGCCAAGGCCTCGGGGAAGGATCTGGCATGAGCGCCGCAGTTGCAGAGAACACGCCCAAGATCACGCCCCGCCTGAAGACCCGCTACGCAGCGGAAATCAAGGCGGCGCTGGTTGAGGAATTCAAGTACGCGAACGTCAACCAGGTTCCGCGCCTGGTCAAGGTCGTTGTCAACATGGGTGTTGGAGATGCCGCCAAGGACTCCAAGATCATTGACGGCGCCGTCCGCGACCTCACCGCCATCACCGGCCAGAAGCCCCAGGTTTCCAAGGCCCGCAAGTCCATCGCACAGTTTAAGCTGCGCGAAGGCATGCCGATTGGTTGCCACGCAACCATTCGCGGTGACCGCATGTGGGAATTCCTGGACCGCCTGGTCACGCTGGCACTGCCCCGCATCCGCGACTTCCGCGGCCTGAGCGACAAGCAGTTTGACGGCAATGGCAACTACACCTTCGGCTTGACCGAGCAGGTTATGTTCCACGAGATCGACCAGGATTCCATTGACCGCGTACGCGGCATGGACATCACTGTCGTGACCACCGCCAAGACCGATGACGAAGGCCGCGCGCTGCTCAAGGCGCTTGGCTTCCCGTTCAAATCCGAAGATAAATAATCTACGTAAAAGGTCCGTTCCGTTGGTTCAGCCTGTCGAAGCCTGATTTCGACAAGTTCCGCCCACGTGAAGGAAACCGTTACGAGGAAGGGCAAGCGCCCAAATGACAATGACAGATCCTGTCGCAGACATGCTTACGCGTCTGCGCAACGCAAACTCGGCACACCACGATTCCGTGACCATGCCGTTTAGCAAGCTTAAAGGCCACATCGCCGACATCCTCAAGGCCCAGGGTTACATCGCTGGCTGGAAGGTTGAAGACGCCGAGGTTGGCAAGAAGTTGACCATCGACTTGAAGTACGGCCCCAGCCGCGAGCGTTCAATCGCCGGCCTGCGCCGCATCTCCAAGCCCGGGCTGCGCGTTTACGCAAAGTCCACGAACCTCCCCAACGTGTTGGGTGGTTTGGGTGTCGCCATCCTGTCGACGTCCTCCGGTCTTTTGACCGACCGTCAGGCTGCCAAGAAGGGCGTGGGTGGGGAAGTCCTCGCCTACGTCTGGTAGTAGAGAGAAGGGAAAGAATAATGTCACGTATTGGACGTCTCCCCATCTCCGTGCCTGCCGGCGTCGAGGTCAAGGTTGAAGACAACCTGGTCTCCGTCAAGGGCCCGAAGGGATCGCTTGAGCACACTGTGCCCAGCCCCATCCTGGTCGCTCTCGAAGAGAACACCATCACGGTTACCCGCCCCAACGATGAGCGCGCCTCGCGTTCACTCCACGGCCTGACCCGCACCCTCATCGACAACCTGATCATCGGTGTCACCAAGGGCTACGAGAAGAAGCTGGAAATTGTTGGTACCGGTTACCGCGTCGTCGCCAAGGGCGCCAACCTGGAATTCGCCTTGGGCTTCAGCCACCCGGTTGCCGTTGAGGCACCCGAGGGCATCACACTGACCGTTGAGAGCCCCACAAAGCTCTCCGTGTCAGGCATTGACAAGCAGCAGGTGGGCGAAGTTGCTGCCAACATCCGCAAGCTGCGCAAGCCCGACCCGTACAAGGGCAAGGGCGTTCGCTACGCTGGCGAGATCATCCGCCGCAAGGTCGGAAAGGCTGGTAAGTAACCATGGCACTGTCCGTAAGAGGAAAGTCCAAGGCCGCAGCACGCGGCCGTCGTCACCTGCGCGTTCGCAAGCGCGTCAGCGGCACCACCGTGCGTCCGCGCCTGGTGGTCAACCGCTCAGCCCGCCACGTATTCGTGCAGGTCATTGACGACACCCAGGGTGTAACCCTGGCGTCGGCGTCGACCCTGGAAGCAGACCTGCGCTCCTTCGAGGGCGACAAGACTGCCAAGGCAAAGCGCGTCGGCGAGCTCGTAGCCGAGCGCGCCAAGGCTGCCGGCATCGACGCTGTTGTGTTCGACCGCGGTGGCAACCGCTACCACGGCCGTGTCGCAGCCATTGCCGACGGCGCACGTGAAGGCGGTCTGGCACTGTGACCGAAAACATTAACAAGGAGAACACTGTGTCAGAAGCAACTGCAGCTGACGGTTCCGCCGCGACGGCTGACGCCGCAGCAGCAACCACCGGCCGTGGTGGCCGAGACGGTGCACGCGGGGGTCGCGATGGCGGCCGTGGCGGTCGTGACGGCGGCCGTGGCCGCGGTCGTGACGGTGGCCGCGAGGCCGAGAAGAACCAGTTCATCGAGCGTGTTGTCAACATCAACCGCGTCGCCAAGGTGGTCAAGGGTGGCCGTCGCTTCAGCTTCACCGCCCTTGTGATCGTCGGCGACGGCAACGGCATGGTTGGCGTCGGCTACGGCAAGGCCAAGGAAGTGCCCGCGGCCATCGCCAAGGGTGTTGAGGAAGCGAAGAAGTCCTTCTTCCGCGTTCCCCTCATTGGCAAGACCGTTCCGCACCGCGTCCAGGGTGAAGCCGCTGCCGGCGTCGTCCTGCTGCGTCCGGCTGCTGCCGGTACCGGTGTTATCGCCGGTGGCCCGGTCCGCGCCGTACTGGAATGCGTTGGTATCCACGATGTGCTGTCCAAGTCACTCGGTTCTTCCAACGCCATCAACATTGTTCACGCAACCGTTGATGCACTGAAGCGCCTGGAAGACCCCAAGGCTGTTGCGGCCCGCCGCGGACTGCCCTTGGATGAGGTTGCTCCGGCCGTGCTGTTGCGCAATATGCAAAAGGCAGGTCTGTAATGACTACACCGAAGAACATTCAGCCTTCCGACGCGAAGCTGAAAATCACCCAAATCAAGGGCGTCGTTGGCGCCAAGCAGAATCAGAAGGACACCCTTCGGTCCCTGGGTCTCAAGCGCATCGGTCACACCGTTGAGCGCTCTGCCGACGCAGTGACTGCAGGCATGGTCAACACGGTTCCGCACCTGATCAAGGTTGAGGAGACTAAGTAAAGTGGCTGAGAAGAATACTGCTGAAAAGCAGAACGCACTGAAGGTTCACCACCTTCGCCCGGCACCGGGTGCCAAGACGGCCAAAACCCGTGTTGGCCGTGGTGAAGGATCCAAGGGCAAGACCGCTGGCCGCGGCACCAAGGGCACCAAGGCCCGCTACCAGGTCAAGGCCGGCTTTGCCGGCGGCCAGCTGCCGCTGCACATGCGCCTCCCGAAGCTTCGCGGCTTCAAGAACCCGTTCCGCGTCGAGTTCCAGGTTGTCAACCTGGACAAGCTGAACGAGCTCTTCCCCGAAGGCGGCGTTGTCACGGTCGACACCCTGGTTGAGAAGGGCGCCGTTCGCAAGAACCAGCCCGTGAAGGTGCTGGGCACCGGCGACATCACCGTCAAGGTTGACGTCACCGCCCACGCATTCTCCACCAGCGCAGCAGAGAAGATTGCTGCTGCCGGCGGATCGACCACCGAACTCTAATAAGTTCGTGGATGCGCACATCTAGCGATTAGACTCTTGGTGGGCGGAGCACTTGTTCCGCCCGCCAGGAGTCTTTTGCGTAACTGGCCCCGCGGCGCCCGGTTTCCGTGTTGCCGGCCGCGGTTTCAGTGCGAGCCAGATCACCCACTAGAATCAATCCTTGGGTTTCACTTGAGAACCCACCTACTTACTACATATCAGGAGGACGCTTGCTTACCGCATTTGGCCGCGCCTTTCGCACGCCTGATCTGCGACGCAAGTTGTTGTTCACGCTGGGAATCCTCGCCATCTTCCGCTTGGGTGCATTCATCCCCTCGCCCGGAATCGACTACCGCAATGTCCAGCAGTGCGTGAACTCGGCTAACACAAGCCAGGGGATCTACCAGCTTGTCAACTTGTTTAGTGGCGGCGCCCTGCTGCAGGTTTCCATCTTCGCACTGGGAATCATGCCCTACATCACTGCCAGCATCATCGTCCAGCTCCTGCGCGTGGTCATTCCCCGCTTCCAGGAACTGCACCTTGAAGGCGCACAGGGACAGGGCCAGCTGACGCAGTACACGCGTTACCTCACCATTGCCCTGGGCCTGCTGAACGCCACCACCCTGGTGACGCTGGCCCGGTCCGGACAACTGTTTGCCGGCTGTGGTGCAGCAGGAACGTCCGGAGCATTGATTCCGCATGACAACCTGATCACCATCAGCCTGCTGATAGTCACCCTGACGGCCGGCTCCGGCCTGATCATGTGGATGGGCGAGCTCGTCACCGAGCAGGGCGTGGGCAACGGCATGTCGCTGCTGATCTTCGTGGCCATCGCCGCCCAGTTCCCGACTTCCCTCGGCGCCATCTTGAAGACCCAGGGTGTGGGCACGTTCTTGATCGTGATGGTCCTCGGCCTGGTGGTCATGGGACTTGTCGTATTCGTGGAGCAGTCCCAACGCAGGGTGCCGGTCCAGTACGCCAAGCGCATGATCGGACGGCGCACCATGGGAGGGACCAGCACCTACATTCCCATCAAGGTGAACATGGCCGGCGTCATCCCCGTCATTTTCGCCTCCTCGATGCTGTACCTGCCGGCCCTGCTGGCGCAGTTCGCTACACCCAAGAACAGTACGAACATTCCTGCGTGGATTGAGTGGATCAACAACTACCTCACGCGTGGCGACCACCCCATCTACATGCTCATGTACTTCCTGCTGACTGTTGGCTTTACGTACTTCTATGTCGCAATCACTTTCGATCCTGAAGAAGTCTCTGACAACATGAAGAAGTACGGTGGGTTCATCCCCGGCATCCGTGCCGGCAAGCCCACCCAGGATTACCTGCAGTACATCATTTCGCGCGTCACGCTGCCGGGAGCCCTCTACCTGGGCATCGTCGCCCTGATTCCCCTCATCGCACTGGTCATGGTCGGGGCAAACCAGAACTTCCCGTTCGGCGGGACGTCCTTGCTGATTGTGGTCGGCGTCGGGTTGGAGACGGTCAAGCAGATCGACGCGCAGCTACAACAACGGCACTACGAAGGGTTATTGCGATGACAAGAATGCTGATCATTGGGCCTCCCGGGTCTGGAAAAGGTACGCAGGCGGAGCGGATCTGTTTGGAGCTGGGCATTGTGGCCATCTCCACCGGTGACATCTTCCGGGCCAACGTCAAGGGTGAAACACCCCTGGGCGTGGAAGCCAAGAAGTTCATCGACAACGGTGACTTCGTCCCTGACAGCGTCACCAACCGGATGGTCCGTGACCGGCTTGCCCAGGACGATGTGGCGGAGGGATTCCTGCTTGACGGCTACCCCCGCACCACCGCCCAGGTGGACGAACTGGACAACATTCTGGCCACGGCCGGAGTCCAGCTCAATGTGGTCGTGCAGCTGACGGCGGACGACGAGGAACTCGTCAAGCGCCTTCTGGGACGGGCCCGTGAAACGGGACGCAGCGATGACAACGAATCCGTCATCCGCCACCGCCTGGACCTGTACCGTGAACAGACCGAAGTTGTGGTTGCCCGCTATGCGGAGCGCGGCATCCTCGCCAAGGTGGACGGGCTGGGCGACATGGACGATGTCACCGCCCGCATCATGGATGCAATCAAGAACGTTTAGCACCACCCGGCACGCACTGTTGGTGCCATCTTAATTGCCAGGGCTCCTTCCCGCAGTGTGGGGAGGAGCCCTGGAACGTTTCCAGCGAAGGGATCCGCCATGGCCATGGGCCAGCAAAGGATTGAGTACAAGACCATCGACCAGATGCGCACCATGCATCGCAGCGGGCTCATCCTTGACGACGCGCTCAACCAGACAGTGGCCGCCGCGGCCCCCGGTGTGACCACCGGGGAGTTGGACGCCCTGTTTGCCTCACTGATCAAGCGGGCTGGCGCCACCTCCAATTTCCTGGGCTACTACGACTACCCGGCGTCGATCTGCACCTCGGTCAACGAAGAAGTGGTCCACGGGATCCCCGGGGCGCGCGCACTGCAGGCCGGGGACGTGCTGTCCATTGACGGCGGGGCCATCGTGGAGGGCTGGCATTCCGACTCCGCCCGCACCACCATTGTGGGCGGACCGGATGCCGAGGACCCCCAGGACCGCCGCCTCAGCGACATCACGGAGGAAGGCATGTGGTGCGGAATTGCCGCCATGGCCTCCGGCAAGTACGTGGGCGACATCGGCAACGCCATCGACGACTATGTCACCTCGCAGCCAGGCCAGGCGCTGGGCATCCTGGAGGACTATGTGGGGCACGGCATCGGATCGGCCATGCACATGGCCCCGGACGTGCTCAATTACCGGGCCCGGCACCGCGGACCGAAGCTGAAGCCGGGCATGTGCCTGGCCCTGGAACCCATGCTGGTCCGCGGGAAGCTGGAGACCAAGACCCTGGCCGACGACTGGACTGTGGTGACCCTGGACAAGGCGCGGGCTGCCCATTGGGAGCATTCCGTGGCCCTGCATGCCAAGGGCATCTGGGTGCTCACCGCGGCCGACGGCGGTGCGGAGCGGCTTGCACGCTACGGCGTCACCCCGGCGCCGGTGGGCTGATCCGGCCCCTACGCCACGGCACTTTTTGCCTTTGTGCCCCCTCCCGCCACTTCGTGGCCGGGTGGGGCACAAGTGTTTAAGCCGCGTTTCCCCGGCGTCCACCTTTGCGCCATCCGGGATGCGGAATGACTGCATAACTTGGTGGTTGACACGGCAGCGGACCCGCCCACAGGGCGTGCGGACCGGCCTGCCCCACCAGCAAAAGGAGTGCAGCCACATGCGCATTTATGCCCACCGCGGGGTCTCAGCACACTATCCAGAAAACACGCTGGCGGCCTTCGCCCGCGCCGTGGAGCTCGGGCTTGACGGCATTGAACTGGACGTCCACCTCTCGGCCGACGGGGTCGCCGTCGTCATTCATGACGAAACGGTTGACCGCACCACCAACGGCATCGGCGTGATTGCAGACTTTACGGCACGGCAGCTGAACCTGCTCGACGCCGGCCACCGCCAGCATGTGCCCACGCTCGCCCAGGTGCTTGAGGTGGCGGCCGGCAAGGTGCGGGTGAATATTGAGATCAAGGACGCGGCCGCCGCCGGGCCCGTCCTGGAGGCCGTGGGCCGCCACCCCGAACTTGACTGGTTTGCCTCCTCCAGCGACTGGCAGGCACTGGCCGCGATGAAGCAGCAGGCCCCGGGCAGCGACTGCTACCCGCTCACCCTGGGCCACTTTGCCGGCCCTGAGGCGCCCGGCGCCGTGGCGGAGGCACTGGATTTCGCGGTCCTGCACGGCAGCTCCGGCGTGTCCGTTTGGGAGGCCGCCCTGGACCAGGACATGGTGGACATGATTCATTCCCGCGGGTTGGAGGTCTGGGCCTGGACCGTGAACGACGAGGACCGGGCCCGGGAGTTGGTGCTGCTGGGAGTGGACTCGCTCTGTGTCGATGATCCCGAGCTGATCCGCAACGCCGTGTCGAAGGCAGGGCTGGCCGGTGCAGCTAACAAGTAGCCGGGCCGCGGCGGCCGCCGTGGTGAAGGGCAGCCCGCGCCCAAAGGCGGCAAACAAGCGCTGGACGCCACGGGCACGCCGTGATGCGTGGGTGTTCCTGGCCCTGGCGCTGCCCAACCTGGTGTTGATTGCCTTCTTCACCTACCGGCCGCTGTTTGTGAACATGTACTACTCCACGCTGGATTGGACCCTGGGTTCCATGGACGCCACCGTGGTGGGCCTGGGGAACTACATTGAATTCTTCACCTCGGGCGACGCCCCGGCCGTGCTCGGCGCCACCGCCATCTTCACGGCGGCGACAGTGGGCGGGTCCATGGTGTTGGGCCTGCTGGTGGCCGTGGCGCTGAACCAGAAGGTGCCGGGGCGGACCATTGCACGGTCGGCCGTCTTTGCCCCCTACGTGCTGTCCGGGGTGGGCGTCGGCATGGTGTGGCTGTTTATCTTCGACCCGGTCTATGGGGCGCTCGCGTGGATGCTGCGCGGCGTGGGGCTGGCCAGCCCGCAGTGGATCAACAACCCCAACCTGGCGCTCGCCATGGTCATCATCGTGTACGTGTGGAAAAACCTGGGCTACTGCGCTGTCGTGTACCTGGCGGGGCTCCAGTCGATGCCCCGGGATGTCCTGGAGGCTGCCGCCCTGGACGGGGCGGGGGCCCTGCGCCGCTTTTGGTTCATCTCCTTCCCGCTGCTGTCCCCGACCACGTTCTTTCTGCTGATCACCACCCTGCTCAGCTCGCTGCAGGCCTTCGACATCATCAAGATCATGACGCCCACCGGCAACGGGACGGGCACGCTGATCTTCGAGTCCTACCTGCAGGCCTTCGGCGCCTACAACCGGGCCGGGTATTCGGCGGCCATCTCGGTGGTGCTGTTTGTCCTGCTGCTGGTCATGACCGGATTGCAGCTGCGCTTTGTTGAACGAAAGGTCCACTACGCGTGAGCACCCAAACAGCTGAATCCTTTGATGAACGCGCCACACGGTTCGACCCTGCTGGCGGGGCTCCGCCGTCGGGCAGCCAGGGCGATTCCCGGCACCGGCCCCTCTCCTGGCGAAACCTGGCCCGCACCGCCGCCACGGGTTACCTGCCCTTGCTGCTGGCCACGCTGGTGGTGGTGGCCCCGCTGGGCTGGATGGTGCTTTCCTCCCTGAAGGCCCCGGGCGAAATCATTACGACCAGCCTGAGTGTGCTGCCGCACAGCCCCACCCTGGACAACTATGCGCAGGCGGCCACCACGGTGCCCTTTGCCCGGTTCTTCCTCAACAGCGTGGTGGTCACCGTCATTGGCTCCACCATCAAGTGCGTGCTGGCGGTGCTGACGGCCTACGCCCTGGTGTTTGTGAATTTTCCCTTCAAGAAGGCGATCTTCCTGGCCATCCTGGTGGCACTGATGGTCCCACCGCAGGTTTCCGTGCTGCCCAACTACATTTTCATTGCCGGGCTGGACGGGCTGAACACCTACTGGGGCATCATCCTGCCGGGCCTGGGGACGGCATTTGGCACGTTCCTGCTGCGCCAGCACTTCCTGACCCTGCCGGCGTCCATCCTGGAGGCGGCGGAAGTTGACGGCGCCGGGCACTTCCGGCGGCTCTGGCAGGTGGCGGTGCCAATCTCCGGCCCCAGCATCGCCACCGTGGCGCTGGTGACCATCGTGGGGGAGTGGAATGACTACATTTGGCCCCTCATCGTCACCGACAGGCCGGAGATGATGACCCTGCCCGTGGGCCTGACACTGCTGGCCAACAGCGACTCGACCTCGCAGGCCTGGGGCGTGCTCATGGCGGGCGCCGTCATCGTCATCATCCCCATCCTTGTTGTTTTTGCCGCCCTGCAGCGCTTCATCGTTGCCGGCCTGACCCAGGGCTCCGTCACCGGCTAGCCCCATCCGATTTCCTCTCCACTGAAGCTCCCTGAAGAAAGAGAAACCCATCATGTCATCATCACTGAACCGCAGAAATTTCCTCTCCGTGGCCGCACTCGGCCTCGGTGCAGCCACCCTGGCGGCCTGTGGCGGCCCCAGCACCTCCGGTGCCGGCGCCACGGCGGCCACCACCGACTGGTCCAAGGTCAAGCCGGCCGCCAAGATCACGTTCATGTCCAGCCACCCCGGCAAGTCCGCTGACATTGAGGCCCAGCTCATCAAGGAGTTTCAGGCCGCCAACCCCGGCATCACCGTTGACCTGGTCACAGGCGGCGCCAACTACGAGGAAGTCGCCCAGAAGTTCCAAACCGCCCAGGCCGGCAACAACGTCCCGGACGTGGTTGTTGCCTCCGACGTCTGGTGGTTCCGGTACGCCATCGCGGACACCGTGGTGGCCAATGACGCGTTGTTGAAGGCTGTGGGGGATGCCACCGGCGACTTCAACGCCACCCTGTTTGGCGACTACAGCTATGCCTCCAAGCACTGGGCTGTGCCGTACGCCCGCTCCACCCCGCTGTTCTACTACAACAAGGACCACTTCAAGGCCGCCGGCTTGCCGGACCGGGCACCCAAGACGTGGGACGAATTTTCACAGTGGGCGCCCAAGATCCAGGCTGCGAACGCCAAGAAGCCGGGCTACCAGCACGCCTACCAGTACCCGGCGCTGGCCGGATATGCCGGCTGGACGCTGCAAAACGTGCTGTGGGGCCAGGGCGGCGGCTGGTCCAAGGAGTGGACCCTGACGGCAAACTCGGCGGAATCCGTCAAGGCCATGCAGTGGGTCCAGGACACCATTGTGAAGGACGGTTGGGCCGGCGTCTCCTCCAAGGACGCCGTCTCCGACATGACTGCCGGGGCTGTAAGCGCCACCGTCAGCTCCACGGGCGACCTGGTGGGCACGCTCAAGGCGGCCAAGGCGGCCAACATGAACATTGGCGTGGGCTTCCTGCCCGGCGGCCCCGTCTCCGCATCGCCGGTGTGCCCCACCGGCGGGGCCGGGCTGGTCATTGCCTCGAAGACCTCCCCGGAGCGCCAGCTGGCCTCCGCAAAGTTCGTCTCCTTCATGACCAATGCCCAAAGCACAGCGAAGTTCTCGGCAGCAACGGGCTACATGCCGGTCCGCACGGACGCCGACATGGCTGCCGTGCTGGCCACCACCCCGCAGATCCAGGTGGCCCTGGACCAGCTGAAGGTGACGCGCAGCCAGGATTACGGCCGCGTGTTCCTGCCCGGAGCGGACCAGGAAATGGCGGACACCGCGGCGAAGATCATGAACCAGAAGGCGGATGTCAAGGCCACCCTGACGGCGCTCCAGGACAAGCTGGATGGCATCTACACAAAGACGGTCAAGCCCAAGCTCAAGGCCTGACGCGGACGGGGAGGATAATCGGGGGAAAGAGGGCGGCGGCAGGACACCAGGGGGTACGGCATGGCGAACGGGAACGCAACGGCGGGGACGGGGGCCATCACCGATGTCCCCGGCATCCGGGTCGGGAACGCGCAAAGGCTCGACGGCGGCTGGCTGTCGGGCGTAACCGTGGTCCTGCCGCCGCCGGGCACCATCGGCTCGGTCGATGTGCGCGGCGGCGGTCCGGGAACCCACGAAACCGACGCGCTTGACCCCACCACCCTGGTCCCCACCGTGGATGCGGTGGTGCTGACGGGCGGCAGCGCCTACGGGCTCGCTGCCGCCGGCGGCGTCCAGCGTTGGTGCGAACAAAACGGGCTCGGCTTTGCCGTGCCGGGCGGGGTGGTGCCCATCGTCCCCGCCGCTGCAATCTTTGACCTGGGCCGCGGCGGCGACTTTGCCGCCCGGCCGGGCGACGCCATGGGGTACGAAGCGGCACTGGACGCAGCCCGCCCGGCCCGGGCTGCCGCCGTCGTGCGTGGCAACGTGGCTGCCGCCGTCGTGCGTGGCAACGTGGGTGCCGGCACGGGTGCGGCCATTGGCGGCGGGACGTTCAAGGGCGGGCTGGGGACCGCATCGGTGCGGCTCGCGGGGGACAACAGCGGTGTCGTGGTGGGCGCCCTGGCAGTGGTGAACGCGGCGGGGCTGCCGTGGCAGCCCGGGATGCAGGCTCCGCCCGCCGGGCCGGGCCTGAACACCACGCTGGTGGTGGTGGCGAGCAACGCCGTCCTGACCGTGGCGGAAGCCCACAGGACAGCGACAGCCGCCCACGCGGGAATGGCTAGGGCGCTGAACCCCGTCCACACCCTGGTCGACGGCGACACGGTATTTGCCCTTGCCACGTGCGAGCTCGAGCTGGTCCGCGACCCGCAGCTGCCCGTTGCCGCCATGGTTGAGCTGCAAAGTGCCGCAGCCGAGGCCGTGCGCCTGGCCATCCTCGACGGCGTGGCGAGTGCGGAAGCTGTGAAAACACCGGCCGGTGAATGGCTGCCGTTCCCACTTCAGGGCGCTTAAAGTCACAGCTGTTCCACCATTGCCCAATTTAACTTATTTGGCGCTTTGCCGTAGAGTGGGTTGTTGGTTGTCTGTGCCCGCCCTCGCGCGGGGTCCGCAGCAGGGAATGGCTGTGCGCCAAATCCCGGCTCAGCGGCAGCAGGCAAACAAACCATGAGTAGTAAATCCAATGCTGGCGGTGTTGGGCCCGGTCTGGGCCAGGCGGCGCCGGCGCAACAAAGTTAGCGGAGGATATGGCCAAGAAAGACGGGGTCATTGAGATCGAGGGCGTTGTGACTGAAGCGCTGCCCAATGCGATGTTTCGTGTTGAGCTGACGAACAAGCACATCGTTCTTGCCCATATCTCAGGAAAAATGCGCCAGCACTACATTCGTATCCTCCCTGAGGACCGGGTTGTGGTGGAGCTGAGCCCTTACGACCTCACCCGTGGTCGTATCGTCTACCGCTACAAGTAACCACAACTGCAATCACGCAAAGGAATGCCATGAAGGTCAAGCCGAGCGTCAAGCAGATCTGCGACAAGTGCAAGGTGATTCGCCGTAACGGGCGCGTCATGGTGATCTGCGAGAACCCGCGCCACAAGCAGCGCCAGGGCTAATCCTCCTCAATTTCTTGAGGCAGGACCCGGGCAGCCGCTCACGTAAGTAAATAAATAAGGCAGCACAAGTTGGACGAAGGCGGAGCAATCCGCAACCGGCCAACGGACCCCCGGTCGGAGGCCGGGGCCGCATTGGAAGAAAATGCGGGTGTACTGTCTACGACCTCCGGTTTACCAAAGGAGCAGCCAGATATGGCACGTCTCGCTGGCGTAGACCTTCCCCGCGAAAAGCGGTTGGAAGTAGCGCTTACATACATCTACGGCGTGGGCAAGACCCGTGCAAAAAAAGTTCTTGCTGACACGGGAATCTCCCCGGACGTCCGCGTCAAGGACTTGACCGACGCTGAACTCGTTCAGCTGCGTGACAACATCGAAGGCAACTACAAGGTTGAGGGTGACCTTCGCCGCGAGGTGGCCGCCGACATTCGCCGCAAGGTTGAAATCGGCAGCTACCAGGGTATCCGCCACCGTCGCGGAATGCCTGTGCACGGCCAGCGCACGAAGACCAACGCTCGCACCCGCAAGGGCCCGAAGCGCACCGTCGCAGGCAAGAAGAAGGCCGGCCGCTAGTCCCCACTTGCCGGCCTGGAAAATTGCTTCGCAATTTTTTCAGGAACCTGGCAAGCGTGGGCCCCAGCGCCCGCCGCCCAAATAAAACTTTCGTAGGAGAATAAAATGCCCCCAAAGACTCGTGGAGCGGTTCGTAAGCCGCGTCGCAAGGATAAAAAGAATATTGCGCTGGGCCAAGCCCACATCAAGAGCACTTTTAACAACACCATCGTTTCCATCACGGATCCCAACGGTGCAGTCATCTCGTGGGCCTCGGCCGGCGAGGTTGGCTTCAAGGGCTCGCGCAAGTCAACTCCGTACGCTGCACAGATGGCTGCCGAGGCAGCTGCCAAGCGCGCCCAGGAGCACGGCCTGCGCAAGGTTGACGTGTTTGTAAAGGGTCCGGGCTCGGGCCGCGAAACGGCAATCCGTTCGCTGCAGGCTGCTGGTCTCGAGGTTGGCTCCATTCAGGATGTCACCCCCAGCGCCCACAACGGCTGCCGTCCGCCCAAGCGCCGTCGCGTCTAACGGCATATTGGCGGCGCCAAGTTGGCCTTTCCCCCCCTTCCGCTCAAACCGGAGGGTGCGGGGGAGGGCCAACTTCGCCGCCGTTAAGTCGTCAGCCGCCATTTCCACTACCTGTGTTGCGTCATATAGCGGATGCTCGCTGAAAGGAAACCCCAGTGCTCATTGCACAGCGCCCCACCCTATCTGAAGAAGTAGTTTCCGAAAACCGGTCCCGGTTCGTCATCGAACCGTTGGAACCCGGCTTCGGTTACACCCTGGGAAACTCCCTCCGCCGGACCCTGCTGTCCTCCATTCCCGGCGCTGCTGTCACCAGCATCCGCCTCGATGGCGTCCTGCATGAGTTCACCACGGTTCCCGGTGTCAAGGAAGATGTCACCGAGATCATCCTGAACATCAAGGGCCTTTCCGTGTCCTCGGAGCATGACGAGCCCGTCGTTGCCTACCTGCGCAAGCAGGGCCCCGGCACCGTCACGGCTGCAGACATTGCCCCGCCGGCCGGGGTGGAATTCCACAACCCCGACATGCACATTGCCACGCTGAACTCGAAGGGCAAGTTCGAGCTCGAACTGACCATTGAGCGCGGCCGCGGCTACGTTTCGGCAGCCCAGAACAAGAGCGCGGATTCAGAGATCGGCCGCATCCCGGTTGACTCCATCTACTCTCCCGTCCTGAAGGTGACCTTCCGCGTGGAGGCCACCCGTGTTGAGCAGCGCACCGACTTCGACAAGCTCATTGTTGATGTGGAGACGAAGCAGGCCATCTCCCCGCGGGATGCCATCGCCTCTGCAGGAACCACGCTGGTTGAGCTCTTCGGCCTGGCCCGCGAGCTGAACACGGCCGCCGAAGGCATCGAGATCGGCCCGTCCCCGACGGACGCCGCCCTCGCCGCCGACATGGCCCTGCCGATCGAGGACCTGGACCTGACCGTCCGCTCCTATAACTGCCTCAAGCGTGAGGGCATCCACTCCGTGGGTGAACTCGTTGCTCGCTCCGAGGCTGACCTGATGGACATCCGCAACTTTGGTGCGAAGTCCATTGACGAGGTCAAGGCAAAGCTGGTTGAACTGGGCCTCTCCCTGAAGGATTCCCCTCCAGGATTTGACCTGGCCGCCCGTGCCGCTGCCATCGACGAAAACGACGACGCCTACGGCGACGACGAAGTCTAAAGACGAACAACCAACTTTGGTTGCCAGGGCGGCCGCGCCATTGCCGGCGTAGCCGCCCTGCGACCGACACTTGAGGAGAAACACCATGCCTACCCCCACAAAGGGTCCCCGCCTCGGCGGCGGAGCGGCTCACCAGCGCCTGATGCTCGCGAACCTGTCCGCTTCACTGTTCGAGCACAAGCGGATCACCACCACCCTGACCAAGGCCAAGCGCCTGAGCCCCTACGCAGAGCGACTGGTCACCTTCGCCAAGCGCGGGGACCTCGCCTCACGCCGCCGCGTGCTCGGCCTGATCAGCGACAAGGGCATTGTCCATGAGCTGTTCACCGACATCGCCAAGGCTGTCGAGAACCGCGACGGCGGCTACACCCGCATCACCAAGATCGGCAACCGCAAGGGCGACAACGCCCCCATGGCCGTCATCGAACTGGTGCTGGAGCCCGTCAGCCCCAAGCAGGCCGTTGTGAAGGAAGCCACCGCAGCTGCTGCTAAGGCTGCCCCGGTTGAAGAAGCTCCGGTTGAGGAAGCTGCTGCCGAGGAAACCGCCGTCGAGGAGGCCGCCGAGGCCAAGTACGCCGGCTCACGCCCCGCCACCGCCGACAACGAAGCCCCCGAGGGCTTCGAGGTCAAGGGCAACGAGGACTCCATGAAGTTCCACGTTCCCGGCTCGCGCTGGTACGACGCCACGGTTGCCGAAGTTTGGTTTGACACGGCCGAGTCCGCTGAAGCTGCCGGCTTCGCCCCGGCCGGCGGCGAAGCTGCCCAGGCTGTTGAAGCTGAGTAATCACGCTCCAACGCCACGGTAGACTTGTGGCCATGAACGAACAAGAACCCGCTGTCCCCACTCCTGGGGGCGGCGGGTTTTTGCGCGTCCGCCTGGACATCGCCTACGACGGCGGCCCGTTCAGCGGGTGGGCTGTCCAGCCGGGACGCCTCACCGTCCAGGGCGTGCTCGAGGAGTCGCTGGCACTGCTCCTCCGCCGGCCCGTCCGCCTCACCGTGGCCGGACGGACGGATGCCGGCGTGCATGCCCGCGGGCAGGTCGCCCACTTGGACGTCACGCCCGGGGAGTGGGAAGGGTTGCGGCGGGGGCACGACGTCGACCCTGCTGTTTCGTTGCGCCGTCGCCTCAACGGGGCGCTGGGCCGGGTGCTGGGGGCGCTGCACGGGACCGTGGAGGTTGCGGCCGCGAGCAAGGCCCCGGACGGCTTTGACGCGAGGTTCTCCGCCCTCTGGCGCCGGTACAGCTACAGGATTGCTGACGCCTCCGTGCGCCGGGACCCCCTCCAGCGCGCTGTCACACTGTGGCACAACCATGAGCTGGACGAGGCCTTGATGAACCAGGCTGCCCGGCCGCTGCTGGGCCTGGCGGACTTCCGGGCATTCGCCAAGCCGCGCGAAGGATCCACCACGGTCCGCACCCTGCAGCGGCTTGACTTTGAACGCGGACCGGACGGTGTGATTAATGTCAACGTCCAGGCGGACGCCTTTTGCCACAACATGGTCCGCGCCCTGGCCGGGGCCGCCATGAGGGTGGGCGACGGCCGCGAGCACCCGGGATGGATGCACCAGCGGCTGGTGGCCGGAATCAGGGATGCAAAGTCTGTTTTGGCGGCCCCGCATCCCCTGATTCTGGAGGAAGTCCACTACCCGGACGACTCCCTCATGTTGGAACGGGCCGAGCTGACGCGGGCACGCAGGTCGGTTCCGGAAGCCGCGGACAAGGGCTGCTGAGCCTTGGCCGCGACCGGCGTTCGTCCGCTTTGACCAGCGGGGCACTTTAACGCTATTGTTGGTAGTCGTTGTGCGTGTCCCATCTCGATACCACACGCCCTTGAAGGTCCGGTTGCAGGACTGCCAACTCAATGGGCGTCATCGAGTGGTGGATGGATAACTGGTGTTAGAGCCCTCACCTCTGTTCCGGTAAACGCATAGATAGCAGGTGTCAACCATCTGTGACACCACCTAAGAACAAGAAACGAAGGCAAAAACCGTGCGTACGTATACCCCGAAGCCCGGCGATATCAACCGTCAGTGGCACATCATTGATGCCAACGACGTTGTCTTGGGCCGTCTTGCCAGCCAGACCGCAACACTGCTGCGTGGAAAGCACAAGCCGACCTTCGCTCCCCACATGGACATGGGCGATTTCGTCATCATCATCAACGCCGAGAAGGTGGCCCTGACCGGCGCCAAGCTCGAGCAGAAGCGCGCCTACCGCCACTCCGGCTTCCCGGGCGGCCTCTCAAGCGTGAACTATGCAGAACTGCTGGAATCCAACCCGGTCCGCGCCGTGGAGAAGGCCGTCGCCGGCATGCTCCCGAAGACCAAGCTGGGCAACGCCCAGATTTCCAAGCTGAAGGTCTACCGCGGTGCCGAGCACCCGCACGCCGCCCAGCAGCCCCAGACGTTCGAAATTACCCAGGTCGCCCAGTAGTCCTGGCCACCAACCCAAATATTTATCAAGGAGAATCGTGGCTCAGAACACTGAAGAGCTGAACACCGAGGCCGTTGTGGCCGAGGAAGAAGTTTTGACCAGCTACACCAGCGAAAGCGCACCCGCCGCCGACGCAGCCCCCAAGAAGGAACGCCCGGCCCTGACGGTCTCCGGCGCAGCCGTTGGACGCCGCAAGCAGGCCATTGCCCGCGTGCGCGTGATCCCCGGCACCGGCAAGTGGGTCGTGAACGGCCGCGAGCTGGCCGATTACTTCCCGAACAAGCTGCACCAGCAGGAAGTCAACGACCCGTTCCGCATCCTCGACCTCGACGGTGCCTACGACGTCATCGCCCGCATCCACGGCGGTGGCCCGTCCGGCCAGGCCGGTGCACTGCGCCTGGGCGTGGCCCGTTCACTGAACGAGATCGACATTGACAACAACCGCGCCACCCTCAAGAAGGCCGGCTTCCTGACCCGTGACGCCCGCGTCATCGAGCGCAAGAAGGCAGGCCTCAAGAAGGCCCGCAAGGCATCGCAGTACTCCAAGCGCTAGAAACTCGCGCTCCCAAAAGGCCGGTCGCCCCGCGACCGGCCTTTTGGGTCCCCTGCGCGGTTTCCAGCGCTTGGCTCCATCCGCGCTGGCGTTGGACGCCCACCAAAAGTCCCCGGTTCGCAACGCGAACCGGGGACTTTTGCGTAACCACCCCCCGCGCCCTGGACGCCCCTGGGCGGCTTTCCCAGTTGCATGATTTAGACTGGGCGGGATGTCTAGATTATTTGGAACAGACGGTGTCCGCGGATTGGCCAATGGCCTCCTGACGGCAGAACTCGCATTATCGCTGGCCCAGGCCGCCGCGGTGGTGCTCGGCCACGATCAGATGAGCGAGGGCAAACGGCCACGGGCAGTGCTGGCGCGGGACCCTCGCGCCAGCGGCGAATTCATCGGTGCGGCAGTCGCGGCGGGCCTCGCCAGCGCCGGCGTGGACGTCTATGACGCAGGCGTGCTGCCCACACCGGCCACGGCCTTCCTGATCGCCGATCTTGGCGCAGACTTTGGCGTGATGATTTCCGCCTCGCACAACCCCGCCCCGGACAATGGAATCAAGTTCTTCGCCCGCGGCGGCACCAAGCTGCCGGATGACGTTGAGGACGCCATTGAGTCACAGCTCCAACAGGACGCCTTCCGTCCGGTGGGCGTGGACGTGGGACGGATCCAGCGTTTCTCCGACGCCGAGGACCGCTACATCGTGCACCTGCTCGGCACGCTGCCGCACAGGCTGGACGGGCTGAAGATTGTGCTGGACTGCGCCAATGGTGCCGCCAGCGGCTGTTCCCCCCAGGTCTTTACCGACGCCGGCGCCCACGTCACGGTCATCGGTGCGGAACCGGACGGGCTGAACATCAATGCCGGGGTGGGGTCCACCCACCTGGAACTGCTGCAGGCAACCGTGCTGTCCACCGGGGCAGACCTTGGCATAGCGCACGACGGCGACGCCGACCGCTGCCTGGCCGTGGACCACGACGGCAACATCATCGACGGCGACCAGATCATGGCTGTGCTGGCCCTGGCCCAAAAGGAAGCCGGGGAGCTGAAGGACAATGTCCTGGTGGCCACCGTGATGAGCAACCTGGGCCTGAAGATCGCCCTCCGCGACGCCGGCATCACGGTCCGGGAAACCGCCGTGGGTGACAGGTACGTGCTGGAGGAAATGCGCCGCGGCAACTACACGCTCGGCGGCGAGCAGTCCGGCCACGTTATTTTCTCCGAGTACGCCACCACGGGAGACGGGCTGCTGACCGGCCTGCAGCTCGCCGCGCAGGTTGCCAAGACCGGCAAGCCCCTTCAGGAGCTGGTCCGTGCCATGACCAAGCTGCCCCAGGTGATGGTCAACGTCAAAGGCGTGGACAAGAGCCGGGCGAACATTGTGCCTGCCGTCAAGGCGGCCGTGGCCAAGGCCGAGGCCGAGCTGGGCGAGAGCGGCCGTGTGCTGCTGCGCCCCTCGGGCACGGAGCCGCTGGTACGGGTCATGGTGGAAGCCGCGGACGTTGACACGGCCAAGCGCATTTGTGACGAGCTGGTCACCGTGGTGCGCACCGAATTGGCGCTTTAGGACCGCTACGCGGGGATCGGCGGATCCCAAAGATCGGCTGATCGCGGCACAACTTTAAGGACGTGAGGGCGGCAACTCCGGTGGAGTTGCCGCCCTCAGTGGATGTTAGGGAATGTGGAGCCTATTGGCGCGATCGGAGCGAATCGCGGATTTCGGTCAGGAGGACGATCTGCGGATCCTCGGCGGCTTCTTCTTCCGTAATGCCGAGCTTGGCATTGCGGCGGGCAATGATGTGGTTCATCGGGACGACCACTGCAAAGTAAATGGCGGCGGCAACCAGGATGAAGTTCACAAGCACGGTGAGGAACACACCGAACTTGATCGCGTTACCGTTGAGGGTAACGAGGGCAAAGCTGTCGAAATTGGGGGAACCAAAAAGTGCTGCAATAAGCGGCATGAGTATGTTGGCTACGAGTGAGTTGACGACTGCACCGAATGCGGTACCCATGACGACGGCGACGGCAAGGTCTACGACGTTGCCCTTCATGATGAAATCTCTGAATCCCTTTAACATGCCACCAAAATACCTCAGATATTCCGAATGGGGCTGCAGACGTTAAATTAATATTATTTCGTGTCCCCGTCGTTATTTGTAGCCGGGCGCTCCCTGCAGGCCGAGGTATTGCTCATAGGTGGGGATGCCGCGGGCGCGCATGTCCAGGGCGGCTGCCGTGCCCACATAGCGCAGGTGCCAGGGCTCGTACAGGTACCCGGTGACGGCCTGCAGGCCTGGCGGGTAGCGGACCACGAAGCCGTAGTCCGCCGCATGGGCGGCCACCCAGCGCCCGGCAGCTGTTTCCTCCACGCAAATCGTGAATTCACAGTCGGCCCCAACGTTGGCGTCGCCTATGTCCAGGGCCAGGCCCGTCTGGTGCTCGGAATAACCGGGCCGGGCGGAGGAGGTGTCTGCGGACTCCTGCCCTTTTTGGGCCACATAGCTGCCGTAGAGGGACACTTGCGTGGCATAGGACCTGTAGCTGCTTTGAACAGTGATGGACACTCCATTGCTGCCGGCCGCGGCAAACATGCGTTCCACGGCGGCGGCCGCCTCCCGGCGCAACAGGACCAGCTCACCTGGGCCCGCCGGGACGTTGGGTGTCACCAGGTCCGGCGGCTGGTAGTCCAGCGGGTTCAGCGGGTGGTGCTTGTTGACCAGCACCAGCACGCTGGCGGGATTGGACATGTTGTGCACGGCGGCGGCCTGGGGCCCCGACGCGACCGGGGGCACGGGTGCGGCAGTGGTGGGTGCGCCGCCGGGGATGGACGACGGCGGTGTCCCGGCGTGGGCGGCCAGCCCGGCTGCCGCCGTGGGCAGGACAGGCGGTGCGCCTGACGCCGGCCCGTTCCCGGCCACAGCGGCAGGTTCGGGGGAGCGCTGGGCGGGCGCCGCCGTCGTGCTTTGGAAAGGGTAGGCGGACTGCACGCCCACCGCGGCGGCCAACACCACTGCGGCGCCGGCCGCGGAGAGCAGCATGCCGCCCGGGCGCGGCCAGGACAGGGCCTGCACCGTCCGCTGCCACCGGGATAGGGGAGCCCTGCGGGCCTGGTGGAAGCCAAGCAGCGGCATCTACACCTTCCTTAGGAGCATCCGGCGGATCGAGTGGTCGGATTCCTTGGTGAGCACCAGCTGTGCCCGGCCCCGGGTGGGGAGCACGTTTTGGAGCAGGTTGGGCTCATTGATCGATTTCCAGATCCGGGTTGCCGTTTCCACGGCCTGGGTGTCGGAGAGGTCGGCGTAGCGGCGGAAGTAGGACTCCGGGTTGGCGAACGCGCCCGTGCGCAGTGAGCGGAAGCGGTCGATGTACCACTGTTCGATGTAGCGGGTCTTGGCGTCAACGTAGATGGAGAAGTCGAAGAAGTCGCTCACGGCCAGCCCAGAGCGGCCGTCCTGGCGGGGGCGGGCGGCGGCCAGGACGTTGAGCCCCTCCACGATGAGCACGTCGGGGCGCCGGACCACCACCTGCTTGTGCGGGAGGATGTCGTACGTCAGGTGCGAATACATGGGCGCCCTGACCTCCTCGGCGCCGCTCTTGACGGCACTGACAAAGCGCAGCAGGGAACGGCGGTCGTAGGACTCGGGGAAGCCCTTGCGCGCCATGAGCCCCCGGCGCTCCAGCTCGGCGTTGGGGTACAGGAAACCGTCTGTGGTCACCAGTTCCACGTTGGGGGTGTCGGGCCACCGGCGCAGCATCTCACGCAGCACGCGGGCAGTGGTGGATTTCCCCACAGCCACGGACCCCGCCACGCCAATGACGAACGGGGTGCGCTTGCCGTGCTCGCCCAGGAATGTGGTGGTGGCGTTGTGCAGGTGGCCGGCGGCGCCCACGTACAGGTTCAGCAGCCGGGACAGGGGGAGGTAGACATCGCGGACCTCCCTCATGTTAAGTTGGTCACCCAGACCGCGGAGCCGCAGGATGTCCTCTTCGTTGAGGGGCTGCTCTATCTGGTTGGCAAGCCTTGACCAGGTCTGGCGATCCAGTTCCACGAACGGGGAGGCGCCTTCGCCAGTGCTGGACTCGGATCTTTGCGATGTCACAACCCTGATTCTGCCTTGTTTGCGGTTCAGCACGAAATGGCCCGGCCGCCAGGGCGGGGCACCGCCGCGCAGTTTTTGGGGCCGCCTTTGGGGTAGGAGGTAGAACGTCCTGCCCATTGGCAAGCGATTATGATTGGTTTTCATGTGTGGAATTGTTGGCTATGCCGGAACTGCCCCGGCCATTGGAACGTCGGGAACAGGCTCGCACCAGGCACTGGATGTGCTGATGGAGGGGCTGCGGCGGCTCGAATACCGCGGCTATGACTCCGCAGGCGTGGCCGTGGTGGCCGACGGCGGCATTGCCATGCGCAAGAAGGCCGGCAAGCTGGCCAACCTGACCGCCGAGCTGGAGGCCAACCCGCTGCCCAGCTCCATGACCGGGATTGGCCACACCCGCTGGGCAACCCATGGCGGGCCCACCGACAAGAACGCACACCCGCACGTGGTGGACGGAGGCCAGCTGGCCGTGATCCACAACGGCATCATTGAGAACTACGCACCCCTGAAGGCCGAGCTGCTCAAGCAGGGCTACAGCTTCATCTCCGACACCGACACCGAGGTGGCCGCCGTGCTGCTCGGCAGCATTTACCGGAAATTGACCACGACGGCGGGGGCCGCGCTGGGTGCCAAGGATGCCCAGTCCGCATTGACCCGGGCCATGCAGCTGGCGGCCCAGCGCCTGGAGGGCGCCTTCACCATCCTCGCCACGCACGCCGAGCAGCCGGGCGTGGTGGTGGCCGCGCGCCGCAACTCGCCCCTCGTGGTGGGACTGGGCGACGGCGAGAACTTCCTGGGCTCGGACGTGTCCGGGTTCATTGACTACACGCGCCGCGCCGTGGAGCTGGGCCAGGACCAGGTGGTCACCATTACGGCCGGCACCGTGGACATCACCGACTTCCACGGCCAGCCTGCCGAGGGCAAGGAATACCTGGTCGACTGGGACGCCGCCGCGGCGGAAAAGGACGGCTACCCGTCCTTCATGGAAAAAGAGATCCACGACCAGCCCGAAGCCGTTGCCGCAACCCTGCTGGGCCGCTCCGACATTGACGGCAAGCTGACGCTGGACGAAATGCGCATTGACGCCGATGTCCTGAAGACCGTGAACAAGATCATCGTGCTGGCCTGCGGCACGTCCGCCTATGCCGGCCAGGTGGCCAAGTACGCCATTGAACACTGGTGCCGCATCCCCACCGAAGTGGAACTCTCCCACGAGTTCCGCTACCGGGATCCGATTGTCGATGAAAAGACGCTCATCGTTTCCCTGTCCCAGTCCGGCGAGACCATGGACACGCTCATGGCCGTCCGCTACGCCCGGGAGCAGGGGGCCAAGACGGTGGCCATCTGCAACACCAACGGCTCCACCATCCCGCGCGAATCCGATGCCGTGCTGTACACCCACGCCGGACCGGAGATCGCCGTCGCCTCCACCAAGGCGTTCCTGGCCCAGATCACGGCCGCCTACCTGCTCGGCTTGTATTTGGCACAGTTGCGCGGCAACCTGTTCCAGGGCCAGATCAAGGACATCCTGGCCGACCTGGCCAAGGTGCCGGCGAAGATCGCCCAGGTCCTGGACAACGACCAGCAGATCAAGGACCTGGCCCGCAGCATGTCGGACGCCCGCTCCGTGCTGTTTTTGGGCCGCCACGTGGGCTTCCCGGTGGCCATGGAAGGCGCCCTGAAGCTGAAGGAGCTGGCCTACATCCACGCTGAGGGCTTTGCCGCCGGTGAGCTCAAGCACGGGCCCATTGCCCTGATTGAGGAAGGGCAGCCGGTGTTTGTGGTGGTCCCCTCGCCCCGCGGCCGCGACTCGCTCCACGCCAAGGTGGTCTCCAACATCCAGGAAGTCCGGGCCCGCGGCGCGAAGACCATCGTCATTGCCGAAGAGGGCGACGAATCGGTGCGCGCCCACGCCGAGCACGTCTTCTACATCCCGGAAACAACCACGCTGCTCGCGCCCCTGCTGGCCACCGTCCCCCTGCAGATCTTCGCCTGCGAGCTGGCCACCGCGAAGGGCTACGACGTGGACCAGCCGCGCAACCTGGCCAAGTCCGTCACCGTCGAGTAGTCCGTGGCGCCCGGCCGCCCGCCGGGCCGCCGAAGGTTTTTGCCGCCGCTCCCGCTTTTTGCCACCGCTATTGCGGCGACAAAAGGCGGGAGCGGCGGCATTTTTGGTTAGGCTGGGGACATGATTATTGGCATTGGTGTGGACGTTGTTGACATTGAACGCTTTGGCCGCCAGCTCGAACGCACCCCGGGGCTGCGCGACAGGCTGTTTGTGCCGGCCGAGCGCGGGCTGAACACGCAGTCGCTGGCCGCCCGCTTCGCCGCCAAGGAGTCCGTGGCCAAGGCGCTCGGTGCCCCGGCCGGCATGAACTGGCAGGACTGCTGGATCGGCCTGGACGAACACGGTCCCACCATCAACGTCAAGGGCACCGTGGCCGCCGTCGCCAAGGCCAAGGGAATCCGGCACTGGCACCTGTCCATGAGCCACGACGGCGGCATCTCCACAGCCATGGTGATCGCCGAGAGCTGACGTGCTGCGCGCCTACACCGCCGCCGCCGTCCGGGCCGCGGAACAACCGCTGCTTGACGCCGGACTAGGGCCCGAGCTGATGATCCGCGCCGCCCACGGCCTGGCAATGGGGGTGCGGCGAGTCCTGCGGGAGCGGGGGCAGGGGGTGTACGGCGCCCGGGTGGTGCTGCTGATCGGCTCCGGCAACAACGGAGGGGATGCACTCTTCGCCGGCGCGCACCTGGCTGCAGGCGGGGCCCGGACGACGGCGCTGCTCACCACCGCGCGCACCCACCCCGACGCGCTGGCCGCGTTCCTCAAAGCCGGGGGCAGGGTTATGAGACTGTCCGCGGCTCCGGTGCCAGCGGCTGCCTCGGTTGGGACGGCGTCCAAGGATACGGGTCCCGGGGGCGCTGCTCCTGCGCCGGAGGCGGATGGCCGGCTGGCCTTTCTTGCCGAGGCGAGCGCGGCCGACATCGTCGTGGACGGATTGCTGGGCACGGGCGGCCGTGGCGGCCTGCGGGAACCTGCAGCCAGTGTGGTGGCACGATTGTGCGAAATAACGATGGGCGGCGCGGGGCCATCAGTGGTGGCGTGCGATGTGCCCAGCGGCGTTGACGTCAGCACGGGCGAAGTGCACGGGCCGGTGCTGGCAGCACGTCTCACTGTGACATTCGGGGCCGCCAAGACGGGCCTGCTGTGTTCGCCGGGGGAGCAGCTGTGCGGCGAGGTGGAAGTGGTGGACATCGGCCTGGGCAAGATGCCCGGCCCCCCGGACGTGTGCCGGCTGGAAACCGCCGACCTAACTGCGCTGCTCCCGCATCCGGAGGCTGCGGCCCACAAATACACGCGGGGGGTGGCAGGGATCATTGCCGGCTCCGCCCGCTACCCCGGTGCGGCGCTGCTGGCGGTTGCCGCAGCGTCCGCCTGCGGGCCCGGCATGGTCACCTACCTTGGCGACGGCGCCGTCTCCGCGGCTGTGCACCTGCGCAACCCCGAGGTGGTGTGCTCGGCGCAACAGCCGGGCGAACTGCACGTGCAGGCCTGGCTTGCCGGCCCGGGCATTGACGGCCCCGGAGAGCAACTGGACCGTGCCCGTGCGGCGATCGCGTCAGGGCTGCCCACCGTGGTGGACGCCGGCGCGCTGGGCCTGGTGGGCCGGGCAGCCCATGCGGCCTTGAACCAGCCCGGGCCCGCGGCATCCGGACGCTTGGGGGACCCCTCCCATGCAGGCGGCCAGTCCAATCTGCTCCTGACCCCGCATGCCGGCGAGCTGTCCGCCCTGCTCGCCAGGCTGGGGACGCCCATGGGGCGGGAAGCCATCGAGGCCGCGCCGCTGGCAGCCGCCCGCGAGGCGGCCAGGATCACGGGCGCCACGGTACTGCTCAAGGGGCCCACCACGGCGGTGGCGGCACCCAACGGAACCGCATTCACCCAAGCCGACGGAACGGCGTCGTTGGCCACAGCCGGCAGCGGGGACACGCTGGGAGGCATCCTGGTGGCGCTGCTTGCCATGGGCGCAGCCGGCGGCGGCCCGGGGGAGCCGGACCTGGCACGGACCGCCGTTCTCGGCGCCGCCCTGCATGGCAGGCTGGCCCGTGAGGCCCCCGGGCAGCCCCTGAGCGCAGGGGTCCTGGCGGCCCGGATTCCGGTGGTCTGGGCCGCACTGCTCGGGTGAATCCGGGCCACAGATCAGTTTTTGGCAAGCAACGGCAACATGAGGAGAGCACGTGGAACTTTGGCCAGGCAGCCCCCACCCGCTGGGCGCCCACGCGGACGCAAACGGCACCAACTTTGCCTTGTTCAGCGACGGGGCGGAGGCGGTCCACCTGTGCCTGTTTGACGCCGACGGCACGGAAACCCGCCTGCAGCTGACTGAGGTGGACGGCTACGTCTGGCACGGCTACCTTCCCGGCGTGGGGCCTGGGCAGCACTACGGCTACCGCGTGGACGGGCCCTGGGACCCGGCCAACGGACTGCGTTTCAACGCCAACAAATTGCTGCTGGATCCGTATGCACGGGCCATTGCGGGCGCGGTCACGTGGGGCCAGCCGGTGTACGCCTACCAGTTTGGCGAACCACTCACCCGCAATGACGACGATTCCGCGTCGCACACCTACCGGTCCGTGGTGGTGGATGCCGGCTTTGACTGGCAGGGCGATGCCGGCCCCGACACCCCGTACCACCAGAGCGTCATCTATGAGGCCCACGTCAAGGGGCTCAGCAAGCTCCACCCGGACGTCCCGGAACACCAGCGCGGCAGCTATGCCGCCGTGGCCCACCCCGCCGTGGTGGCCCACCTCAAAAACCTGGGCGTGACCGCCGTCGAACTCATGCCGGTGCACCAATTTGTGCAAGATGACTCGCTTGCCGCCAAGGGCCTGCGGAACTATTGGGGCTACAACACCATCGGCTTCTTTGCCCCGCACAATGAATACGCTTCGACCGCGGACCCCTGCGATCAGGTGCGCGAGTTCAAGGGGATGGTCAGGGAACTGCACCGCAACGGGCTGGAAGTGATCCTTGACGTGGTCTACAACCACACGGCCGAAGGCAACCACCTTGGCCCCACGCTTTCCTTCCGCGGCATCGACAATGACGCGTACTACCGGCTGATGGACGGGGACAAGGAGCACTACCTGGACTACACGGGCACCGGGAACTCCCTCAACGTCCGCCAGCCGCACTCGCTGCAACTGATCATGGATTCCCTTCGGTACTGGGTGACCGAGATGCACGTGGACGGCTTCCGCTTTGACCTGGCCGCCACCCTGGCCCGCGAATTTTACGACGTCGACAAGCTCTCCAGCTTCTTCGAAATGGTGCAGCAGGACCCGGTGGTTTCGCGCGTGAAGCTCATTGCGGAGCCATGGGACCTGGGTCCGGGCGGCTACCAGGTGGGCAATTTCCCGCCGCAGTGGACGGAATGGAACGGCAAGTTCCGGGACACCGTGCGCGACTTTTGGCGCGGCGAATCGGCCACCCTGGGCGAGTTTGCCTCCCGGCTGACCGGCTCCTCCGACCTCTACGAACATTCCGGCCGGCGCCCCGTGGCGTCCATCAACTTCGTCACCGCCCATGACGGCTTCACCCTGGCGGACCTGGTCAGCTACAACGACAAGCACAACGAGGCGAACGGGGAGGAGAACCGGGACGGCGAATCCAACAACCGCTCCTGGAACCTCGGCGTGGAGGGGCCCACGGAGGATCCTGCCGTGAACGCCCTGCGCGCCAGGCAGCAGCGAAACTTCCTCACCACGCTGCTGCTGTCCCAGGGCGTGCCAATGATCCTGCACGGGGATGAGCTGGGCCGGACGCAGCACGGCAACAACAACGCATATGCCCAGGATTCGGCCCTCACGTGGATCAACTGGGACGCAGCCGACACGGGGCTGGTGGAATTTGTGGCGCAACTGGCCAGGCTGCGGGCAGGCCACCCCGTGTTCCGCCGTCGTCGTTTCTTTGACGGGCGACCCGTGGAGCGCGGGGACGACGGCGCCCTGCCGGACATTGCCTGGCTGCGCCCCGACGCGGCGGCCATGACCGGCGCGGACTGGGACAGCGGATTTGGGCGCAGCATCGGCGTGTTCCTCAACGGCGACGGCCTGCCCGAATGCGATGACCGGGGCCGGCCAGTGGTGGACGACTCCTTCCTGATGCTTTTCAACGCGGGGGACGACCCCGTGGATTTTACCCTGCCGGACAGCGGCTACGCCGAGACGTGGGTGGTGGAGATCCACACCGACGGAGTCAGCGCCGACACTTTCACGGCCGGTAACGTGGTGGCGCTCGCCGCCCGGTCCACGCTGGTGCTGAGGGCGCCCGGGCGAAGCTAGCTTCTGGGGGGTGTGGGGGTGTCTGGGAGGGCCACCCACATGGCCGTGGCGGGCCGGATCCAGATGGCAGGATGGAGGCATGACTTTTCACGCCGCGGAAAACCGCTATGAAACCATGCCCTACCGCCGAGTCGGCCGCAGTGGACTGAAACTGCCCGCCGTCTCGCTGGGACTGTGGCACAACTTTGGGGACGACAAGCCGTTCGAGGTCCAGCGCGCCATTTTGCGCCGCGCCTTTGACCTGGGTGTCACCCATTTTGACCTGGCCAACAACTACGGTCCGCCGGATGGCAGCGCCGAAACCAACTTTGGCCGCCACTTCAAGGACGACTTTGCCGCACACCGGGACGAGCTGGTCATTTCCACCAAGGCCGGCTACTACATGTGGCCCGGCCCGTACGGGGAGTGGGGCTCCCGCAAGTACATGCTCTCCAGCCTGGATGCCTCCCTGGACCGCATGGGCGTGGACTACGTGGACATCTTTTACAGCCACCGCCCGGACCCAGAGACGCCGATGGAGGAGACCATGGGCGCCCTCGACACGGCGGTGCGCTCCGGAAAGGCACTGTACGCAGGCATTTCCTCCTACACGCCCGCCCAGACGCTGGAGGCCGCGCGCATCCTGAAGGAGATGGGCACGCCCCTGCTCATCCACCAGCCGTCCTACTCCATGCTCAACCGCTGGACGGAAAACGGCGAGCCGAACCTATATGAAGCCCTCGACGCCGTCGGCGCGGGCTCCATTGCCTTCTCACCTCTCGCACAGGGCATGTTGACAGACAGGTACCTCAACGGAGTTCCGGCCGATTCCCGCGCCGCCAAGGAGCGCTTCCTGCACGAGAACGACCTCACCGAGGACAAGATGGCCCGCGTGAGGGCGCTCAACGATATTGCGGCCTCGCGCGGGCAGTCGCTGGCACAGATGGCCATTGCGTGGATCCTGCGCGAGCAGGTCAAGGGCAGCCCCGTCACCTCCGCCCTTGTGGGAGCCTCAAGTGTCAAGCAGCTGGAAAACAACGTGGCCGCCATCAACAACCTGGCCTTCGCTGGGGAAGAGCTGAAGGCAATCGATCAGTTTGCTGTGGAGTCTGACATCAACAGATGGGCCCAAAAGTAGCGAAGAATCCCCCAATGGCGCCTCGAATGTGACATTTTGACGAGACAATCCTGCCCAAAAGGAACAATTTAGGCGCAGGAGGCGTTGACTAGAATGGTCCGTAGGCGCCATTGGGGCGCCATGCCCTTGTGAATTTTAGAAGGAGTTCTGTGTCCAATCATCCAATTCGGGTTGCCATAGTCGGCGTGGGAAACTGCGCCTCATCGTTGGTCCAGGGCGTCCAGTACTACCGCGATGCCGATCCCACCGTCAAGGTTCCGGGCCTGATGCATGTCGAGTTCGGCCCGTACCATGTCAATGACGTCACCTTCGTTGCCGCTTTCGACGTGGACAGCAAGAAGGTGGGGCTGGATTTGTCCGACGCCATCGGTGCCAGTGAAAACAACACCATCAAGCTAGCCGATGTGCCGCCGCTGGACGTGCCCGTGCTGCGCGGCCACACCTTGGACGGCCTCGGCAAGTACTACCGCGAAACCATCGTCGAATCCGACGCCGAACCGGTGGACGTGGTGGCCACGCTCCAGGACCTCAAGGTTGACGTCCTGGTGTGCTACCTGCCGGTGGGTTCCGATGCCGCCGCCAAGTTCTACGCGCAGTGCGCCATCGACGCCGGCGTCGCATTTGTCAACGCATTGCCGGTCTTCATCGCCGGCACCAAGGAATGGGCGGACAAGTTCACCGAGGCCGGGGTGCCGATCATCGGCGACGACATCAAGAGCCAGCTGGGCGCCACCATCACGCACCGCGTCATGGCCAAGCTGTTTGAGGACCGCGGCGTGGTCCTGGACCGCACCTACCAGCTCAACGTTGGCGGGAACATGGACTTCAAGAACATGCTGGAGCGCGACCGCCTCGAGTCCAAGAAGATTTCCAAGACCCAGGCCGTCACGTCCAACACCTCAGCGGTGCTGGCAGCCGACGACGTCCACATTGGCCCGTCCGACTACGTCGCGTGGCTGGATGACAGGAAGTGGGCGTTTGTCCGCCTCGAGGGCCGCAACTTTGGCGACGCGCCGGTGTCGCTGGAGTACAAGCTGGAGGTGTGGGACTCGCCGAACTCGGCCGGGGTGATCATCGACGCGATCCGTGCCGCGAAGATCGCGCTGGACCGCGGCATTGGCGGACCCATCCTCTCCGCCGCCAGCTACTTCATGAAGTCCCCGCCGGTCCAGCACAACGACGACGACGCCCACCAGCTGGTGGAAGCGTTCATCCGCGGCGACATCGAGCGCTAAAACCGACCCTCGGTTGCAAACGGGGCACTTTTCCCCGACCCTCGGTTGCAAACGGGGCACTTTTCCCCGACGCTCGGTTGCAAATGGGCGTAAAAGGGCGGACGCTCCTGCACTTTTGTGCGGGAGCGTCCGCCCTTTAGTGTGTCCCGGTCAGCCGGAGGCCGCGAATCCGGCTACGACGGCAGGGTCGGTCCATGCACGTCGCATGGCCGCCTTAATCTGCCGGACTGCGCTGTCGAAACCGTCGGCGAGGTGGCCCCTGTCAAAAATGAGCACGTCCCAGCCCGCATTGCGGAACGCCGCGTTTCGACGCGCGTCGCTATTGGCCTGCAACTCATCGTTGTGGGTTCCGCCGTCGTACTGGATGGCGATCCGCCGTTTCCGGTAGCCGAGGTCGGCGGACGGCGCATTCGGGGTGGACCACAAGGCCAGTTGCAATTCCGGTTCTGGCAGTCCGGCGTCGAGCATGGCCAGGCGAAGCATGGTTTCGGGCCCGGAATCGGAGCCCACGCGCATCAATTCAAGTGCCGCCCTGGCGCGCACGATGCCCTGCAAATTTCCGTGCCTGGCCATCATGTTCCGCAGCGACGCAATTGTGACGTACGGTTCGCTGCGCCCTTCAAAGACGATGCGGGGGATGCGGATGAGCTGGTCGCCCATGCAGACGAGGTTGGGCAGGGGCAGGACGCGGGCCAAATCCAGCCATGTCCGGGCGCGGGTGCTCACCGCCAGGCCGTCAACCGTTTCGATTTCGTCCTCGAACGCGAGCAGCGTGTGCCCTGTAATGCCCTTTCGACGGGTTTCGGGCAGTTTTCGGGGCTTGCTCAGGTGCAGTTCCGTTGAATCCTCCAACCAGGGTGGGAGGATCAGCCCGTGCAATTGTGCCGCCGTCGTATGGGAGATCCACGCACCGGGCGTGGCCGCGCAGAGCGCCCGGGCCGCTTCGGGCAGTGTGAACTCCCACGAAGTGGGCCGGTACAGTCCATACCCGGCACCCGCGAAATTTGCTCCCCGGAGCTTGTCCCTGGTGAAACCCATTGATTCGGCCTCGCTGAGAGTGAAGGGCGAGTTAGGAATCGGGTGGTCAGCTGGCGTGTCCATTCCTACATTATGTCCGTCAATCAAATACCGCACCGGAAGTTATCCACAGGCCGGGGCGCTTCACAGTTGTTCCGGCACGGAGCGACGGCGGACAGTGCGGGAGCGTTGGGAAAATGTGCCCCGGTTGCAACCGAGCGTCGGGGAAAAGTGCCCCGATTGCAACCGAGCGTCGGGTTTTAGGGGGCGAGCCAGAGGGTTGTTTCTGCTGCGATCGTTGCTCCCGTCCCTGCTGGGTCACCGGAGGTGAGGACCACCTTGGCGAGGTCGACGCCGGAAGGCAGCGGGGCGGGCGTGGCGGCAAAGTTGCTCAGCACCTCCCAGCCGTTCGGGCGCCGGTAATGCACCACCTCGGCGCCGGGCTCGCTGAGCCATTCCAAGGATTCTTCCGCCTGCAGCTTCCGCCGCCAGGCCAGCGCGGAGCGGTACATTTCCAGGGTGGACCCGGCCACGCCGTCCTGCCCGGCAGCTGCCAGGGAAGCAAACCAGGCCGGCTGGGGCAGCCACGGGGTGCCGCCGAAGCCCAGGTTTGCCTGTGCGGCATCCCACGGCAGCGGAACCCGGCAGCCGTCGCGCCCCTTGACCTTGTGTCCCGTGCGGAACCAGGTCGGATCCTGCAGGGACTCCTTGGGCAGGTCCGCGACCTCAAAAAGCCCCAGTTCCTCGCCCTGGTACAGGTACGCGGAACCGGGCAGCCCCAACATGAAGAGCGTTGCGGCCCGGGCCCTGCGCAAACCCTGCGCCAGATCGGGGACGGGAGCGGCGCCGTCGGCCATCAGCCAGGCCTCCAGGTCCGCAAGGGTGCTGCCGTCGGGCAAGGCATAGCGGGAGGGATGGCGGACGACGTCGTGGTTGGAGAACACCCAGGTCGAGGAGGCGCCGGAGGACGCGGCCTCGGACAGGCACTTCTCGGCAATGGAGCGGAATTCGACGGCATTGAAGGGCGCCTGGAGCAGGTCGAAATTGAAGGCCTGGCCCAACTCCGAGGGGCGGGCGTACTTCAGCCGCCGGTCGGTGAACGGCACCCAGGCCTCGGCCACGGCGGCCTTCGGCGGATCATATTCATTGAGGACGCCACGCCAGCCGGCGAAGATTTCGTGGACGGCGTCGCGGTCAAAGAGGGGATCGGAGCCGTCGTCGACCAGGATTTCCAGCTCCGGCTTGGAACGCAGCGGCAGGGACATGTCCTTGGCCAGGCCGTGCGCCACGTCCACGCGGAAACCGTCCACCCCGCGGTCCGCCCAGAACCGCAGCGTGGTGTGGAAGTCTTCGCGGACCTCGGGATGGTCCCAGTTGAAGTCCGGCTGTTCCGTGGCGAACAGGTGCAGGTACCACTGGCCGGGCTTGCCTGCGCCCGGCCCCGCCTGCTCCACCACGCGTGTCCAGGCGGCGCCGCCAAAGTGGGACGGCCAGTCCGACGGCGGCAGCTCGCCGCGGTCCCCGAGCCCGTCGAGGAAGTGGTACCTGGCACGCTCGGGGGAACCGGGGGCGGCGGCAAGGGCGGCCTTGAACCATTCGTGCCGGTTGGAACTGTGGTTCGGGACCACGTCCACGATGACCCGGATGCCGGCGTCGTGGGCGGCAGCGACCATGGCCCCAAAGTCGTCAAGGGAGCCCAGCCGGGGATCAACATTGCGGTAGTCGTCGACGTCGTAGCCGCCGTCGGCCAGTGCCGAGGGGTAGAAGGGGCTCAGCCAGATGGCGTCGATGCCCAGGGCCGAGAGGTATCCCATGCGGGCCGTGACGCCGGGAAGGTCGCCCATGCCGTCGCCGTTGGCATCGGAGAAGGACCTCGGGTAGATCTGGTAGACGGCGGCCTGGCGCCACCACTGGGCGTCCGGGCTGGGCAGGCTGGGGGTTGTCATGATGCGTGGATCCTCTCATCACTGGCACAAGGCCACTGGGCCGGGCGGGCAGCTGCACGGCAGCACGGGCGCCGACGGCCCGGCGAGCCGCCGCCCGCACCTACTGGTGAGGATACCAACAGTTGCCGGAACCGCGGTCCAGGCGGGGCGGCAGGGCCGTGGGATAGCATGGCAGGAACGCGAGGAGTTGGTGATGATCAAGCGGCCAGGCCGTCCACATTTCCGCCACGGGCCAGCCGTGAAAGGCCACGTTCGCATTGCCTCGGCCGTCCTGCTCATGACCGTGTTGACCGCCGTCACGGCGTGCGGCCAGCTCACTCCGCCGGGCCCGGCGGGCGCCCCTGACAGCTCGGGCGCCCCTGATGCGTCGAGCAGCTCGGGCGCCTCGCATTCTCCCGACGCCGTAGACCTGTCCATTTCCCTCACGGAAGCCCCGGGCGCCCCGGTGCACCATTTTCGCCTGCTCGCGGAGGGAACCACGGTGTCCGGCGGGTCCACGCTGCCGGATCCTGCAGCCGCGCTCGCCGCCGTCAGGCTCCACGGCACCGACATTTTCTTCCCCGTCCCGGGACCTCCGCGCGCCTGCACGCAGCAATACGGCGGACCGCAGGTGGCCGTTGTCACGGGCTGGTTCGGAGGCCGCGCTGTCCACTCCACTTTCACGCGGACCGACGGCTGCGAGATTGCGCGCTGGCAGGCCCTGGCCCCGCTGCTCGGCGCCCTGGCCGGAGGCACGGGCGCCGTCTAGGCCGCATTCGAAACGGACAAGGGGGTGGCTGCTGCCATTCGCCGCCGGCGCACCGGGAGCGAATGGCAACAGCCACCCCCCTACCTCAAAACGGCAGCTACCGCGGCCGAGTTGGGATTAGCTGACTAGAGGCGCAGGCCTGCGCCCGGGGCTGCGCCCTTGGGCTTGCCCGGTTTGTCCGCCCCGCCTGTCTTGCCGTTCTCAGGAACGACGGCGGCGCCGCCGTCGGTGATGATCACGGAGACAAACGTCTGGGTTCCCGTGTCGCCGAAGGAAACCCGGCCCAGGTAGGAACCCGGGGCGAGGCCCGTCCAACTAAGCGTCACATCGCCCGGCTTGCCATTGGCCAGCTGCAACGGGTTCGGCGACACCGAGGCGTTGCCCACGCTGCCGCCCAGCACAGCGGCGTCAACGGTTGCCTTGACAGGCGCCCCGCCCGTGCTGGAGTACAGGTTGGCCAGGATGGTGTACGTTCCCGGCTGCGGGTTGCGCAGTGAAAGCGACTCGCTGGAGGAACCCGTACGGACGTCGTAGTAGCTTCCGGCCGGGTTGAACACCACCATGTCGTAGTCCGCCGTCGGATCCGAAGACAGCACCTGGAACTTGGCCAGCGTGGTGCCCGCAGGAACCTTCACTTCCTTCAGGAAGTTGGACTTGTTCGGCACGGTGACCAGTGGGCCGGGAACCAGCTCAATGGCCGTGGAGTCGGCCTTGGACAGGCCGTCCAGGGTCAATGCCACGGGCGAGTTGCTGCCCGAGACCACCGGGATCTTGGCGCTGCCGGTGCCGGACCCCGACGTGAATGCGAGCTCCGGGGCCACCAGGGCAGGCAGCGGCCGGACGGCAACGGGTGAGGTCACGGTGGTGCCCGGTCCCTGCCAGGAAATGCCGCCCATGGCAAACTCGCCGAGGGCCGCGTTCACGTTTTCAAAGGTGACCTTGAATTCGCGCTGCTGGCCGGCCTTGGCAAAGTTCAGCGAGGACGGCACCACCTTGACATCGACGCCGGGAACATTGGCGGTGGCCTTGTACATCCCGGGTGTGAGGGCCGTGACCGTGCGGGTTACGGTGACCTTCCCGGCCAGGCTGCCCACGGCAAAGGACGGCAGGTTCATGTCCCGGGGCGCGGTGCTGCCAAGCCCGGGGATGCCCAAGTCGATTCCGGTGCCCTGGATGAACTTGAGGTAATCGACGTCTCCGGCATCAAAGACAAACCCTGGGTTCAGGGCCTTGGCGACGGCGGCCTGGCCGGCACCGGTGGCAAACACATCGGTGTTCCTGCTGCCGTCGGCATTGACCACGGCGCCCGCCGTCGTCATCATGGCGGACTTGACCACGGCCGGTGACCAGCCCGGGTTCTTCGCCATGAGAAGCGCGGCAAAGCCGGCCACATGCGGGGATGCCATGGACGTTCCGGACATCATGCCGAACTGGTCGCCGCCAGAAGCGATGGGCGACACGCCGGCCAGCACGGCCACGCCGGGGGCGGCGACATCGGGCTTGAGCAGGTCCGAACCCGTGGCACCCAGCGGCCCGCGGGAGGAGAAACCGGCAACCTGGGGCTGCGGGTCCACGGGGAGGCCCGTGGTGTCCCTGTCCACCAGGGAAACCAGGATGTCCGGGTTCGCCGTGACCTTGTCCTTGATGAGCTGCGTTGCCGGCGGGTTGACGTGGACCGTGGGCACTGAATGCAGGTCCACGTCCTCGGAGGAGGACGTGACGTTGGCGAGGATCATGCCCACGCCGCCGGCACGCTTGACCTCGGCGCTCTTGGCGACACGGTCAAACACGCCGCGGTCGCACACCACCACCTTGCCTGCGACCTTGGCGGCATCCAGTGAATTGGGGCCGCACAGTTCAGGGGTGGCAGCGCCCGCCGCGGCAGCCGTTGCCGCCAGGACCACGTGGCTGGGGGCCACGCCGTGCGCCATCATGCTGGCGCCGCGGAACTTGGTGCCGTCGGAGAATTCCGCCGTGCCCTGCAGCTCGGAGGAGAAGGAGATGGCGGCCACCGTGGTCACCCAGGGGGCGCCGTGGTTGACGGTGCCGGCCGTGGGGCCGGAGTTGCCTGCCGAAGCGGCCACAAAGATGCCGGCGGAGGTCGCGGACAGGAAGGCCAGCGACACCGGGTCAGTGGTGGTGGAGGTGCTGCCGGAGATGGAGTAGTTCAGCACGTCCACACCGTCCAGGATGGCCTGGTTGACGGCCGCAACGGACGCGGAAGAGTAGCATCCGCCCGTGTTGGGGTCGTTGTCTTCCCAGCAGACCTTGTAAATGGAGAGCTTGGCGGCCGGGGCCACGCCGCCGGTGATTCCCATGTTGCGGCCGCCGATGGAGGCGCTGATGTTGGCATTGCCGGCGGCCGTGCTGGCCGTGTGCGTGCCGTGGCTGGCCACGTCCACGGGGGAAATGACCTCCTGCGGGGCGCGGTTGGCCGGCGGCACGTACTTCAGGAAGTCGTCGGCAAAGTAGTGGGCGCTGAGCACCTTGGAGTTGCACGCGGTGCCGTCAAACGCGGCTCCCGTGCCCACGCCCTTTTGGCATTCGCCGGTAAAGGTCTCGCCATTGGCCTTGAGCATGGCGATCTTGCCGTCCCCGGTCCGGTAGGGGACGCCGACTTGCGGGGCACCCGTCAGTGGCTTGACGGCCTCGCCTGCGAAGAACGGGCTCGACGGCGTGTAGCCGGTGTCGATGACGCCCACGACAACGCCCTTCCCGGCCTGGTCCTGTCCGCCGAATGCCGTGTTCCAGCTGCCGTTCTGGCCGCTTAGGCCCAGGAAGTCGGTGCTGGAGTAGTCGGGCGCGTTTTCCGTGTCGGGCGCCACGGCCAGGACGTTGGGGTCCTTGGCGAGACCCAGGGCCTGTTCAGCCGAGAGTTCGGCGGAGAAGCCGTTGATGGCGGCCGTGAACGTGCGCTTGACCGTGACATTTTCCGTCTTGGCGACGGCCGCCTGCTTGTTTTGCAGGTGTGCCTGGTATTTCTTCACCTCCGGCCTATTGGCGTCGAGCTTGTGCCCCGGCTTCGGCTTGGTGGGCGCCAGGCCGGCCGTGCCGCCGTCGTACATGGCAGCGGGCTGCTCAGTCAGGACCACAATGTAGCGCCCTGCCTGGTAGTCCAGCGGATTGATGTCCTTTTGGGTGCTGGTGGGCGCGGCCGCCTGGCCCGGGCTGGCCGAGGCCGGCAGTGCCCCCATGGTGCCCAGGAGCAGTGGCAGGCCGGCGCACAGTGCGACAGCCCTCCGCATCCCCGGGCTTCGAAACAGTGTTCTCCCCATTTGATTCATGGTGCTGTGAACCTTTCAACGAAAACTCCCCCCGGCTTCGTTGCCTGGAGGGTGCAACAAAGGCTGGCCGGAGGGAAACCCAGAGTGATGGTTGGGTGCACTTTCCCTGCCGAGGCAGCCATCTGACATACCCTACCGGGTCGTTTGACATTTGTGACAAAGGGCACAGAAACGTTTTTGCGCCAGTGCCCTAAAACACGGGGCCCCGGCCGGCGGGGCTTATGCCCGCGCCGTCAGCAGCCCGGAGGGGCCGTGTATTGGTACGTCAGGGCCAGGTCATAGCTGGCCATGGTTTGCGCCGCGGTGTTTTCCCAACCGAAGCCCTCCGCATGCACCGAGGCGGCACGGCCCATGTCGGCACGGGTTTGCGGGAAGTCGTGCAGCGAGGCGATGGCCTCAGCCCACAGTGCGGCCGTCCGCCCGTCCACCAGCAGGCCGGTCCGCCCGTCGCTGACAGCGCGGGGTAGCCCGCCCACGTTGGTGGCGATGACCGGCGTGCCGCAGGCCTGCGCCTCCAGTGCCACGAGGCCGAAGGACTCGCTGGCTGAGGGCACCGCCACGACATCGGCGCTTCTGTACCAGCCGGCCAGTTCCGCCGGTCCCACGGGGGGAAGGACGACGGCGGCACCCGTCAGGCCGGCGTCGTCGAGCATGGCGGCCAGATCGTAATTGTCCCTGCCGCTGCGTGCGCCCAGGAACGTCAGGCGCAGCGGAATGTCGGGACGCTCCCGGCGGAGGACGGCCGCGGCCTTCACCAACACATGCGGGCCCTTGAGCCGTTGCAGCCGGCCGGCAAAAACGACATGGAATTCCTCGGCACCAATGCCCTGTTCCTGCCGCGACCTGTCGCGGAACGCCGGCTTGAACACCTTCAGGTCCACGCCCGGGGAGACCACATCGATGCGCTGCTCACAGCCGTCGTAATGGCCTTCGAGCTCGGCCGCCTCGGAGGTGGTGTTGGCGATGAGCCGGGTTGCGGCGGCCACAATGTGCTGTTCGCCGTCCTCGCGGATGCCCGGCTCGGCGGTTTGGCCGGGCAGCAGGTGCTTGTTCTTCACCCGGGCCATGGTGTGCATGGTGTGCACCAAGGGAAGGTCCAGCCGTTTCGCCACCAGGATCCCCGCCATTCCGGAGAGCCAGTAGTGCGAGTGGACCACGTTGGCGGGGATCCCCGCCGTGAACGGGACGCCGGCGGTTCGGGAGGAGCCGGAGGTGAGGGAGGCAACGTGGTCCGCAACGGCGTCGGCCATTTCCGTGACCAGTTCGGGCAGGTCCTCCTTGGACACCTTGCCGAACGGGCCGGCGGTGATGTGGTGGACGTGGACGGACGGTGCCAGCTCCACCGTGTCCGGCTGGCCTGCCGCCGTGCGGCGGGTGTAGATGTCCACCAGGATCCCGGCCGCTGCCAGCTCCAGGGCCAGGTGGTGGACGTAAACGTTCATGCCCCCGGCGTCGCCACCGCCGGGCTGGTCCAGCGGCGAGGTGTGGAGTGAGAGCATGGCAACGCGGCGGACCTGGTGCACGGATTGCCTCTTTTGCGGTGCAGTGGATATAACTCTCCTATCTTTCCACCGCTTTGAAGCGACCACCACTTGCCGCCACCACTTGCCGCCCGCGCCTTTCATGCCTTCCGGGCACGGCGGCCGCGCGGGAAGGCCTAAAATGAACACGTGAACTCCACCCAAGACCGGCAACCGGCCCGCGATTTCGCCCCGGAACGGCAAGCCATCATCGATCTCCCCGCCATTTTCCACAACGTCCGCTGCCTGCGGTCCATGGTGGCGCCGGCGAAGTTCATGGCCGTGGTCAAGGCGGACGCCTACGGCCACGGCATGCTGCCCGTGGCCCGCACCGCCCTGGCTGCCGGGGCCGACTGGCTCGGCACGGCCCACGTCAGCGAGGCCCTGCAGCTGCGCGGGGCCGGGCTGGACGGCCCGGTCCTGGCCTGGCTGCACACGCCGTCAACGGACTTTGGCGCCGCGATCGCGCAGGGTATCGACCTGGGCTGTTCCGGCTGGGAGCTCGAGCACATTGTCGCCGCCGCCCGCGAACTGGAGCGGCCGGCGCGAATCCACCTCAAGATTGACACCGGCCTGGGCCGCAACGGCAGTTCCATGGCGGACTGGGACGACCTGGTGTCCCGCGCCATTGCCTTCCAGGATGACGGACTGCTGCGCGTGGTGGGCGTGTTCAGCCACCTGGCCGTGGCGGATGAGCCCCACCGGCCGGAAACCGACCAGCAGCTGGAATGCTTCCGGCAGGCCGTGGCCATTGCCGAGGACGCCGGCGCTGACCTCCAGTTGCGCCACATCGCCAACACCCCGGCCACGCTGTCCCGCCCGGACTCGCACTTTGACATGGTGCGGGTGGGCCTGGGAATCTATGGCCTGAGCCCCTTCGACGACCAGACTTCAGCCGCACTGGGCCTGCGCCCCGCCATGACGCTGCAGACCCGGGTTGCCTTGTGCAAGGACGTGCCGGCCGGGCAGGGCGTCTCCTACGGCCTGCACTATGTTGCCGATGCGCCCACCACCCTTGGCCTGATCCCCCTGGGTTATGCCGACGGGGTGCCCCGCGTTGCCACCGGCGGGCCCGTGCGCGTCAATGGCACCACCTACCCCGTGGTGGGCCGGATTGCCATGGACCAGATGGTCATTGACTTCGGCCCCCGCGGCCGCGACGGTTTTGCCGACGCCGAGGTTCCGGGGTCCGCGCTGGGTGCCGCCGCCGTCCTGTTTGGCAACGGAGACGACGGCGGCCCCCTGGTCGAGCAGTGGGCGGAAGCTGCGGGGACCATCAACTATGAGGTGGTCACCCGCATCAGCCAGCGGGTTCCGCGCACGTACATCGACCTGCCGGAAGGCGCCTGATGGAGTGGGAGTTCACCACTGCCACGGCGGAGCAGACGCAGCAGCTCGCCGAGCGGCTGGCCGGGATGCTCCGTGCCGGCGACCTGATCATCCTCACGGGCGGGCTGGGCGCGGGGAAAACCACGTTCACGCAGGGCCTGGGCCGGAGTTTGGGAGTGCGTCCGGGCATCATTTCGCCCACCTTCGTGCTGGTGCGCATCCACCCGAACCTGCCCGGGGGCCCGAACCCGGGCGGACCGGACCTGGTCCATGTGGATGCCTACAGGCTGGGGTCTGCCGCCGAAATTGACGACATCGACCTGGAAAACACCATGGACACCTCCGTCACCGTGGTTGAGTGGGGCGCCGACAGGGTGGAACACCTTGCGGCGAACCGCCTGGAAATAACACTCCTGCGCACCGTGGGTTCCGGCGCTGCGCCAGCCTCCGGCGCAGCCTGGTCCGAGGACTGGGCCGACGACGAATCCGACGACGAACCGCGGGTCCTGCGCCTGCGGGCCATCGGGCCGCGTTGGGACGGCGCCGACTTTTCGGTGCTCGGCCAGCCGGCAAAAACTACGGACTAGGCTGGACACGTGCGAATTTTGACCCTTGACACCTCCGCCGTGGCCAGTGCCGCCGTGCTGGACTTCGAACCCTCGGATCCCGTGCGGACCCTGCAGGTGGTGGGCAACTTTGCCACCGCCGACACCCGCAGCCATGCCGAAGTGCTGGCCCCGGGGGTGAAGTCCCTGTTTGGCGACCCCGTCACGGAGGGCCCTGCGCTGGACGCCATCGTGGTGGGCACCGGCCCCGGCCCCTTCACCGGCCTGCGTTCAGGGATCGCCATGGCGCGCACGCTCAGCTTCACCTGGGGCGTGCCGCTGTTCGGCCTGATGAGCCTGGACGCCCTGGCCCAGCAGGTTTTTGACTCGCCCCGCCACAACGACGCCGGCCGGGCTGTGGGGCCCCTGGCCACGAGTGCCTTTGTGGTCGCCACTGACGCCCGCCGCAAGGAAGTGTATTGGGCCAGGTACAGCGCCGGGGCCGAGCTGTTGGAGGGCCCGCACGTGGGGCCTGCGTCGGAAATTTCCGGGGGACAGGTCTTTGGCGCAGGGGCGGGGCTGTACGCCGACGTGTTGGAAGCTGGCGGGTGCCGGGTGGAACCCGCCTTCGCCCAGGCCCAGCCAACGGCCCTGCACCTGGGCAAGGCCGTTGTGCACCGGATTTCCACCGCTGGGTCGCTGCAGGACGCCGGCTTCCTGGACTCCTCACCGCTGTACCTGCGCGAATCCGACGCCAAGGTGCCCGGGCCGCGGAAGCGGGCGTTGTGAGTGCGGCGGGCCGCGCAGCCGGACCACCGGCCACACTGCGCGACATGGTCCCGGCGGACATTGACTTCATCACGGAGCTGGACGCGCGGCTCTTTGGGGTGGACTGCTGGCCCCGGCACATGTTCGAGGACGAGTTGTCCCGGCCCGAAACCCGGCGGTACATCGTCGCGGAGGTGCCGGACGGCGTCGGACGCATGAAAACCGTGGGCTACGCCGGGCTCATGTGCGTTCCGCCCACAGGCGATATCCAGACCATCGGAGTGCTGCCCGACTATGAGGGGCGGGGCATTGCCCGGGCCATGATGGCCCTGCTGATTGGCGAGGCCGCCCGGCGTGGCGCCCGCGACATGCTGCTGGAGGTGAGCGCCAACAACCCCCGCGCGCAAAGGCTCTACAGGAGGTACGGCTTTGAACACATCCACACGCGCCGCCGGTACTACCGGGACGGCTCGGACGGGCTCATCATGCGCCTGACCCTGCCGGATCCCGCAGCAAGCACCGATGCGAAGGACCCTTCATGAACCACGAAAACCCGCTGATCCTGGGCATCGAGTCCTCCTGCGACGAGACAGGCGTGGGGCTGGTGCGCGGCACAGAGCTGCTGGCCAACACGGTGTCCTCCTCCATGGAGGAACACATCCGCTTCGGCGGCGTCATTCCGGAGATCGCCTCCCGGGCCCACCTGGACGCCTTTGTGCCCACTTTGCAACAGGCGCTCGCCGACGCCAGTGTGTCGCTGCAGGATGTCGACGCCATCGCCGTCACGACCGGCCCCGGCCTGGCCGGCGCCCTCATGGTGGGGGTCAGCGCCGCCAAGGCGCTGGCGCTGGCCACCGGCAAGCCGCTGTACGCCATCAACCACCTGGTGGCGCACGTGGGGGTGGGGCTGCTGGATGAGTCCATCGCCGCCATGCACGACGCCGGTGCCCTGCCCTCGAACCTCGGCGCACTTTTGGTCTCCGGCGGCCATACCGAGATCCTGCGGGTGCGCTCCATTGCCTCCGACGTGGAGCTGCTGGGAGCCACGATTGACGATGCCGCCGGGGAGGCCTTTGACAAGGTGGCCCGGCTGTTGGGGCTGGCCTACCCGGGCGGGCCGGCCATCGACAAGCTGGCCCGGAGCGGAAACGCCAAGGCCATCCGCTTCCCGCGCGGGCTCACTGTCCCCAAGTACATGGGCACCGCGGAGCAGCCGGGCCCGCACCGCTACGACTTCTCCTTCTCCGGCCTGAAGACCGCCGTGGCCCGCTGCGTGGAAGGGTATGAGGCCCGGGGCGAGGAGGTCCCCGTGGCGGACGTGGCGGCGTCGTTCCAGGAGGCCGTGATGGACGTCATCACGGCCAAGGCGGTGCTGGCCTGCCGTGAAAATGGCATCACCACTGTGCTGCTGGGCGGCGGGGTGGCGGCCAATTCTCGCCTGCGTGAACTTGCGCAGCTGCGTTGTGCCGCAGCGGGCATCACCTTGCTGGTGCCAAAGTTCTCGCTGTGCACCGACAACGGCGCCATGGTGGCCGCCCTGGGCGCCCAGCTTGTCATGAGCGGCGTGGCCCCCAGCGACCTCGCCTTCGCACCTGACTCCTCACTGCCCGTCAGCAGCATCAGCCTCTAGCGCGAACAGT